>NZ_JBXAJV010000005.1:180272-402882 GCF_058797635.1 Pseudomonas sp. GW823-FHT02C02
CTGGCTCCTACAGGAGCGAGGCGGTGTACCTGACACATCAAGTCGTCTGGTTCGCCGGCAAGCCTGGCTCCTACAGGAGCGAGGCGGTGTACCTGACACATCAAGTCGTCTGGTTCGCCGGCAAGCCTGGCTCCTACAGGGAACGGCTTGTTACCAGCAGATGCCTTCGGTACGACCGCTGACGCTGGTGGCTTTGGACATGAAGCCAACCAGGTCGACGACTTGCTTGCCGTGTGGAGCGTTCTGCGCCAGGGCGCGGAATTTCTCGTCACGGTTGCCGAGGATGATCACGTCGGAGTTGGCGATCACGTCGTCAAAGTCAGCGTTGAGCAAGGACGAGACGTGAGGGATCTTCGACTCGATGTAATCCTTGTTCGCGCCGTGGACACGGGCGTATTCGACGTTGCTGTCGTAGATGCTCAGGTCGTAGCCCTTGCCGATCAGCATTTCCGCCAGATCTACCAGCGGGCTTTCGCGCAGGTCATCGGTGCCGGCCTTGAAGCTCAGGCCCAGCAGGGCGACTTTGCGTTTGTCGTGGCTGGAAACGATGTCGAAGGCGTTCTGCACCTGGGACTCGTTACTGCGCATCAGCGAGTTCAGCAGCGGTGCTTCCACGTCCAGCGAGCCGGCGCGGTAGGTCAGGGCGCGAACGTCCTTCGGCAGGCAAGAGCCGCCGAACGCGAAGCCAGGACGCATGTAGTACTGGGACAGGTTCAGCGTCTTGTCCTGGCAGACCACCTCCATCACTTCACGGCCATCGACGCCGACAGCCTTGGCGATGTTGCCGATCTCATTGGCGAAGGTCACCTTGGTGGCGTGCCACACGTTGCAGGTGTACTTGATCATCTCGGCGACAGCGATGTCCTTGCGGATGATCGGTGCGTCGAGCTCTTCGTACAGCGATTGCAGAACGTCGCCCGAGGCCTTGTCGAACTCGCCGATGACGGTCATTGGCGGCAGGTCGTAATCGGCGATCGCGGTGCTTTCACGCAGGAACTCAGGGTTCACTGCAACGCCGAAGTCGACACCGGCTTTCTTGCCGGAGCAGTCTTCGAGGATCGGGATGACAACGTTTGCGACAGTGCCCGGCAGCACGGTGCTGCGAACCACGATGGTGTGGCGGGTGGTCTTGTCACGCAGGACAAAACCGATCTCGCGGCATACCGCTTCGATGTAGTTCAGTTCCAGGTCGCCGTTCTTCTTGCTCGGCGTACCGACGCAGATCATCGACAGGTCGGTGTCGCGAATCGCTTCGGCGAAGTTGGTCGTGCCGCGCAATTTGCCCGTCTCGATACCCTTCTTCAGCAGTTCGCCCAGACCCGGTTCAACGATCGGCGAACGGCCGGCGTTGATCATATCGATTTTGTCTTTGGCAACATCGACGCCAACGACGTCATGGCCCCGTGCAGACAGGCAACCGGCACATACTGCGCCGACGTAACCCAAACCAAATATGCTGATGCGCATCGCAATTACCTCTGTGTTTATCAAGCCATTACATGGCCGGAGTTAATGGTGTTCATCGTTATAGTGCACTCGCAAGTGCGGCCTTACGGGCGCCGCAGTGCCGCGTGCAGGCATACAAAGTTCCGAGTGTCTAAATAAGTGCACTCAAGATGTGCGCAACTAGGCCTTATTATTCTGATATGCCCTGTTATGCAGCCGATCTTCTAATCAGAGGACCGTGTGCAAAGGTCTTGCGCGCTCAATGCCAGGCAATAAGCCCGTAAATCAAGCGGTTGGGTGCTCAGGTGAGCACGTTTATAGGGGCGCAGCCTTGGCCTTGAAGGGGATATTGATAAGCGTATCTCCTGTCCTGTATGTGTTGCCCAAATTAGAGGTCCGGTCTGCAGAAGTTAATGTGACAACTTCGCTATGTGACGCTCTTCTCTGCGTAAGTTATCTCGTACATGCATCGAGAAAATCGTTACCGGTGGTATGAGCTACGCATTTGGACATAGTTCCGGCCCGCCCATCGCCGATTCTGAAATTTCTTGAAATATTGGGAAAGATGGCACTGCTCTCAGATTGATAGCACTTGCCGTTTGGCCCTTTATATATAGGCTTATTATCGAGTCAGATAGTTTTGTGCCACTACTGATAAAAAATTTCAGTGCCACTACTGAAAAAAAACATCAAAGTCGAGTGAAACTAAAGTTAGAAAATCAGGCGATGGATTTCTGGCGCCAATAAGTCGGCGAACAAGGCGGGGAATTGTTGGACGATCAGACGTCGACGCACGACGATTTTTTGCCGTCGTGCGCCGGTCAGGTGCTTACTCTGGCGCGTGATCGCGCAGGAACACCAGATGGTCCGGTTTAGACTGTTCGGCGCTGTAGCGATAGCCTTGAACGTCAAAGTTTTTGAGGTCTGCCGGGTCGTTGACGCGCTCTTCAATGACAAAACGACTCATCATTCCGCGCGCTTTTTTCGCGTAGAAGCTGATGATCTTGTATTGGCCGTTCTTAAGGTCCTTGAAGTCGGTATTAATAATGCGTGCGTTAAGGGCACTGCGTTTGACCGCCGAGAAGTACTCGTTGGAGGCCAGGTTCAACAACACGTCGTCGCCCTGATCGGCCAGGGCTTCGTTCAGCCATTCGCTGATCCGGGTGCCCCAGAACGCGTACAGGTCCTTGCCACGGGCATTCGCCAGTTTGGTGCCCATCTCCAGACGATACGGTTGCATCAGGTCCAGAGGACGCAGCAGGCCGTACAGGCCTGAGAGCATGCGCAAGTGCTGTTGCGCGTAATCGAAATCGGCTTCGCTGAAAGTTTGTGCGTTGAGGCCGGTGTAAACGTCACCCTTGAAGGCGAGCAATGCCTGCTTGGCGTTTTCCGGTGTGAACGCTGGCGTCCAGCTGCCGAAACGCGCGGCGTTGAGGCCGCCGATCTTGTCGGAGACGTGCATCAACTCACTGATCTGCGCGGGCGTCAGGTCGCGCAGTTGCATGATCAGTTCCTGGGAGTGGTCCAGGTATTGCGGCTGGGTGAAGCGCTGGGTCGCCGGCGGTGTTTCGTAGTCGAGGGTCTTGGCGGGGGAAATCACCATCAGCATGAAGTCGTCTCCTTTAATCGTGGGGGCGATTCTAGGGGGTTGGACCGGTTGACTCCAGCTATCAAGTCCATAGGTGATCGGTGGTGTTGCACAAACCCTGCAGGAGCAAGGCTTGCCCGCGAAGGCGGTGTGCCAGTTACCGGTGATGCCAACTGAAACACCGCCTTCGCGGGCAAGCCTCGCTCCTACGGGGGTCAGTGCGGCTGCGGGAATATGGGCAGGATCAGCTATAGTGCCGCGCGGGTTTTGTTATGGAGACATCCCATTGCGTATCGTTTTTCTATTATCGGCCTGGCTATTGAGCTTTGGTGCCATGGCGGCGCCGGGCGATGTGGCGACGCTTGATCGCAGCACCTGGCCGGAAAAGCTCAGCAGCCCGACGCTGTTCGACGTGGCATCACGCGCCGAAATCCTCATGTTTTCGCGGGTGCTGCTGGCGAGCGAGTCGCTGGATGAAGCGAGCCTGGCCCAGCGTCTGGGCCTGCGCAAGATTAATCTGGAGGCCGTCAACAACCTGCGCCAGCGCCTGTGGCTGCGACTGCTGACCAACTACAACTTCGCCCAGCAGAGCTGCGATCAGGATGCCTCCTTCTGTTTCCTCGTCGAGGACATGGACACCCTGCGCCAGCAAGCGGCCAAGTTTCAGGTCAGCGACGACAGCTATTACATCAAGTGGTCGGAGCCGAGCCGGTTGTTCCACGCCCAGTATCTGGACGAGCAACTGCGCAAGGCGGCCCTGTTTCCGCAGAGCAGCAGCGAAGTCGATCGTTTTGGTGACTATGAGCGCAACGGCGAAGAGATGCATGACCGGCTGTTTTTGCTGACGTTCGACAGCGCCGCCAATATCACGCCGGACAACACCGGCTGGGTCACCGAGTACCTGCGCAAGTCGAACATGAGCGGCACCTTCTTCGTCCTGGGCAAAGACATTCAGGCGCGTCTGGCCGAGCGCTCGGTGGCCAGTCTGCAAGCGACCTATTCAACGCAGTGCATTGGCGTGCAAGGCTGGGAGTTTCGCTCCCACAGCCACTGGCAGGACTGGCAGGACTCGGTGCGCCGCAGCGTCGAGCTGGTCAAAAGCAAACTGCCGGAGAATTACGTGCCGCTGTTCCGTCCGCCCGATGGCCAGCGTCGTTCTGACGCCGAAGGCTTCTTCAAGGCTCAGGGTTTGCAGGTGGCACTGTGGGATATCGATGCCCAGGATGGCGCCGGCAAGCTCAAGGGCAACCCGAGCGCCCAGCGCGTGTTGACGCTGATGCTGCTATGGCGACATGGGGTGATCAACTTCAATGTGAAGCAGGATGCCGTCAAAACGGCGATGCCCTGGCTCATCACGCAAACGGCGCAAAGCGGGATCGGTTGGGAGGACTGTCAGGACGCGTTTCGCTGAAACCGTAAAAAGCCCGGAATCATTGGGGAGGAGGGCGCGGCGGGGTGATTTTCGAGCAGATTTCGATGCAGGCGGACTTCCGACTTTAACGGGGTGATGGCCATCCGCCTAGTGCTATTGGTCACTCTGAAAAATAAACTTCAAAAAAACGTCAAAGTACTTTTTTCTGTCATGGGTTTTGGAGTATTACGAAGACAGACCGCCGAAACCTGCAACACAGGTGGCGTCTTCCAAGACCCTACTTGTTCGCAGTTCACTTGAATCCTCGCAGGTGAATTCGGTGGCCACTTCGAGGCGCAGCACTGTCACGGTATTGCGTCGAATGGCTCCCACAAAGGTGACCGAGTATGGATGATCACGGACGTAGTTCTTCCTCCAACCAGCCAATCCTTTATGTACTCGATACCAACGTATTGATTCACGATCCAAACGCCCTGCTTAATTTCGAAGAACACCACGTTGCCATCCCGATGACCGTGCTTGAGGAGCTGGACAAGCTCAAGAGCGGGCATCACAGCGTGGCCGCAGAATGCCGTCAGGCGATTCGCCTGATCGACAAGACCCTGGGCGATGCCAGCCCCGAAGACGTCGAGCTCGGTGTGCCGATCCAGCGCGGCAAGAGTGGGCCCAAGGGTTTGCTGTCAATTCTGATGAGCAAGCGTGCCGAACCGAACATCATTCTTCCCGAACACCTGAACGACAACATCATCATCAACCAGTTGATTGACCTGCACGCGCGCGAGCCGAAACTGCCCGTGGTGCTGGTCACCAAAGACATCAACATGCGCCTCAAGGCCCGGGCGTGCGGGATCGCGGCCGAGGACTACAGCACCGACCAACTGGTCGATGACGTTTCGTTGCTGCCCAACGGTTACCACAACATGACCGGCTCCTTCTGGGACCGGGTGAGGAATGTCGAAACCCGTCAGGATCACGGTCGCACCTGGCATCAGGTGCAATTGATCGACAACCTGCCGGCCGTGCACATTAACGAGTTCATCATTGACGAACAGGGCTTTGTCGGCTGGATCAAGGAGATAGAGGAAGACCGGCTGCTGATCCTTGACCTGCACCAGGAACCGCTGCTGCACCAGGAAGCGTGGGGCCTTAAACCCCGTGACATCTATCAGAGCCTGGCGCTATACGCCTTGCTTGACCCGGACATCCACCTGGTCAACCTGTCGGGTGCTGCCGGCTCCGGTAAAACCATCCTGGCCCTGGCGGCGGCGATCGAGCAGACCATGGTCAGCAAGCGCTACCGCCGGATCATCGCGACGCGCAGCGTGCAGGGCCTGGACCAGGAAATCGGTTTCCTGCCCGGCACCGAAGCGGAAAAAATGGAGCCTTGGCTGGGCGCCATCACCGACAACCTTGAAGCCTTGCACATGGATGACGAAAACACCCATGGCAGCGTCGATTACATCCTCAGCAAAGTGCCGTTGCAGTTCAAATCCCTCAACTACATTCGAGGCCGCAGCTTCCAGCAGAGTCTGATCCTGATTGATGAATGCCAGAACCTGACACCGCACCAGATGAAAACCATCATCACCCGTGCCGGCGCCGGTTCCAAAGTGGTGTGCCTGGGCAACCTGGCGCAGATCGACACCCCTTATCTGTCCGCGACCAGCTCCGGATTGACATACCTGACCGAACGCTTCAAGGATTTTCCCAACGGTGTACACATCACCCTGCAAGGGGTGCCACGTTCGATTCTGGCCGAATACGCCGAAACGCATTTGTAACTACGTCACCAGAACCGGGCGGCCCCAAAAGCCGCCCGGTTTTTTTATGCCCAACACAAATCCCCTTGCAGGAGCGAGGCTTGCCCGCGAAGACGACCGCACATTCAACATCAATCTGTCTGACACGCCGCCTTCGCGGGCAAGCCTCGCTCCTGCAAGGGCCATTCATCCAATAATCAAACGTGCGGAAATTTGACCCACAGGTTTACAATCGACGCTCCTGATCAGGAGTAAACCTGTGCTGACTCATCTCGATTCCCAAGGTCGCGCCAATATGGTCGACGTCACCGAAAAAGCCGTGACGTTCCGTGAGGCAACCGCTCAAGCGCTGGTGCGCATGCTCCCCGAAACCCTGCAGATGATCGTCAGCGGCGGTCACCCCAAGGGTGATGTGTTCGCCGTGGCGCGCATCGCCGGCATTCAGGCTGCGAAGAAGACCAGCGATCTGATTCCCCTGTGCCATCCGCTGATGCTCACCGGCGTCAAGGTCGAGCTGAGTGCCGAAGGCGATGACACCGTGCGCATCGTCGCGCGCTGCAAGTTGTCCGGGCAGACCGGCGTCGAGATGGAAGCCCTGACCGCCGCCAGTGTCGCCGCGCTGACGATCTACGACATGTGCAAGGCCGTGGACCGTGGCATGACCATCGAAAGCGTGCGGCTGCTGGAAAAACTCGGTGGCAAGAGCGGCCATTTCCAGGCAGATCAACCATGAACGTCACCGTGAAGTTTTTTGCCCGCTACCGCGAAGCGCTTGGCGTGGACTCAATCAAGGTTGAAGGCGATTTCGCCACGGTCGACGACGTCCGTGCATTGCTGGCTCAGCGTGACGGTGCCGAGGTGCTGAGCGAGCAGAACTTGATGTGCGCCCGCAACGAGGACCTCTGCCAGCTCGACGAACCGGTGACTGACGGTGACGAAGTGGCGTTCTTTCCGACCGTGACCGGGGGCTGACATGGCGATTCGCGTGCAGTCCACGGCCTTCGATCCGGGTGCGGAAGTCAATGCCATGCACGCCGCCAATGTCGGCGTCGGGGCGGTGGTGAGTTTTGTCGGCTATGTGCGCGACTTCAATGACGGGCTCGATGTGTCCGGGATGTTTCTCGAGCACTATCCGGGCATGACCGAAAAAGCCCTCGGCAAAATCGCCCTGGAGGCTGAACAGCGCTGGCCGCTGCTCAAGCTTGAAGTGCTGCACCGGATCGGCGCCCTTGAACCGGGCGAACCGATCGTCTTCGTCGGCGCCGCCAGCGCCCATCGCCAGGCGGCCTTCGACGCCTGCGCCTTTGTCATGGACTACCTGAAAACCCGTGCGCCGTTCTGGAAGAAGGAAAACACCCGAGACGGACCGCGTTGGGTGGAAGGGCGTGACAGCGATCATGCGGCGGCGGATCGCTGGAAGCAGTGATTCCTGCGGTGTCTGCCAGTATGCCTTCGCGGGCAAGCCTCGCTCCTACAGGTTTTGTGTCGTGCGCACATTTTGTGAACAACACAAAACCTGTAGGAGCGAGGCTTGCCCGCGAAGAGGCCATCAGCAACACCAAAAATCCCAATGACCCTCGCCCGACCACCGGCCGGCACATCTCCATTCTCCCCAATTGACGACTAATACATAAAAGTCCAGTATGGAATTACAAGTACAAAAAAGGCGTTTCCCCGTTTCCAGCTCTTTCTTCTGTCTTGCCAAACCAACAACAACCCGCGAGAGAACGAACATGAAGAAATTCCCCCTCATCACCGGTCTGGCGCTGAGCCTGTTCGCGTGCAGCACGCTGTTCGCCGCCGAAAAAACCCTGCGCATCGGCATCGAAGCCGCTTATCCGCCCTTCGCGTCGAAAACCGACAAGGGCGAGATCGTCGGTTTCGACTACGACATCGGCAATGCCCTGTGTGCGCAAATGAAGGTCAAGTGCGTGTGGGTCGAAGGCGAGTTCGACGGTCTGATTCCTTCCCTGAAAGTGAAAAAAATCGACATGGCGCTGTCGTCCATGACCATCAACGAAGACCGCAAGAAGTCGGTGGATTTCTCCCACAAGTATTACTTCACTTCATCGCGTCTGGTGATGAAGGAAGGCGCGTCCGTGGATGACCAATACGCCAGCCTCAAGGGCAAGACCGTCGGTGTGCAGCGTGCCACCACCACCGACCGTTACGCCACCGAGGTGTTTGAACCGAAGGGCATCAACGTCAAGCGCTACGGCAACAACGAAGAAATCTACATGGACCTGGCAGCCGGTCGCCTCGACGCCATTTTTGCCGACACCATCCCGTTGAGTGACTTCCTGGCGATGCCGCGTGGCAAGGGCTATGCCTTTGTCGGGCCGGAGTTGAAGGATCCGAAGTACGTGGGCGAGGGTGCCGGGATTGCGGTGCGCAAGGGCAACACCGAGCTGGTGAGCCAGTTGAATACTGCCATTGATGGCATTCGTGCGAGTGGCGAGTATCAGAAGATTTCCGAGAAGTACTTCAAGGCTGACATCTACGGCGATTGATCAACCGCATCGCAGGAACGCCGCCGGGCGGCGTTCCTGCGATGGCGTCAGATCAGGCAACAAACACTTCAGGGCTCAGCCCTTCAATTCCTTCAAATGCTTGTAAACAGTCGCCCGCCCCATGTTCAGCACATTGGCCACATAGTTCGAAGCGCTTTTGCCCTTGAAGGCCCCTTCGGCGTGCAACGCCAGCACCAGTTCGCGTTTGTGGTCGCGCGTCAGCAGGTTCAGGCTCAGCTGGCGTTCGCGCAGCCAGGCGTGCAGGAAGGTATTGATGCGCTCCTGCCAGTCATCACGGAACAGAGAGTCCGGCTGCGGAATCAGTTTGCTTGGTGACAGGAACAG
This sequence comes from Pseudomonas sp. GW823-FHT02C02, assembly GCF_058797635.1. NCBI lineage: Bacteria > Pseudomonadati > Pseudomonadota > Gammaproteobacteria > Pseudomonadales > Pseudomonadaceae > Pseudomonas > Pseudomonas sp. GW823-FHT02C02. The sequence goes on from NZ_JBXAJV010000005.1 coordinate 189,294, forward strand.
GTCGAGCGCAGCCTTGGCATTTTCGAACAGCGAAATGTTCAGGTTGATGCACAGCACCGCCAGTGGGTGGCCATCGCTGTCGCGCAAGACACTGCTCAGGCTGCGAATCTTCTGGCCATCCCAATTGAGCTTTTCGTAGGGCCCGATGTTCCGTTCGCTGACATCGTCGCTGAGCATGTCCTCGAGTGCCGCGTCATCGCCCACTTCCCGCTTGGACAGATTGTTGGCGATGTAATCGATTTTTTGCGTGCGCAGATCGTGCAGCACCACCTCGGCATGAGGGAAGAACAACGTAGCGATCGCATCGGCGATCGCCCGGTAGTTGTCCATGGCCGGGTCTTTTTCAGGTGCGTTCATACGGTGGAACTCCAGGCAGCGTCAGCGCCCTGCAAAAAGGGCGCTGGAAGTTTGCCGCAATCGGGTCGACACGTCACCTGAGGACGAAAATCAACCCAGGCGGGCAGGGGAGAGCATCTCGACGTCCAGGCCGAAACGGCTGAGCTGTTCGGGCAAGGCTTCACCGCGTACCAGCGCTGCGCTGGCCTGGCCCATGGCAGGTGATGTCTGGATGCCGTAGCCGCCTTGCGCCGCGACCCAGAACAGCCCTGGCACATGTTGATCGAAGCCGCAGATCAGGTCTCCGTCCGTTACGAAGCTGCGCAGACCGGCCCAGGTGCGGGTCGGACGGCGGATGGTCAGCGTGGTGGCTTCTTCGATCTGGTAGATGCCCATCGCGATGTCCAGCTCTTCGGGCTGCACGTCGTGCGGCTCCACCGGGTCGGCGTTGGCTGGCGAGCCGAGGAACATTCCGGCGTCGGGTTTCATGTAGAACGATTCGTCGAGGCTGACCAGCATCGGCCAATGGTGGATGTCCACGCCCTCGGGGCCGGCGAAGATGAACGCCGCGCGCCGCTTCGGTTGCAGGCCCAACGACTTGGCGCCAGCCAGCTCGCCGATCTTGTCGGCCCACGCGCCTGCGGCGTTGATGATGATCGGTGCGCTGAAAGTCTGGTTGTTGGTTTGAACCTGCCACATGCCTTCTGCATTGCGGGTCAGGCTCAGCACTTCGCTGTCGGTGTGGACTTCGCCTTTATTGCGACGGATACCGCGCAAGTAACCCTGGTGCAGGGCATCGGTGTCGATGTCGCTGGCAGTCGGGTCGTAGATCGCACCATGGACTTTTTCACGGCGCAGGATCGGCAGGCGCGCGCAGGCTTCGTCGGCACTGAGCAGTTGCATTTCCGCCACCGTGGCCTTGGCGCTCAGATATTGATTGTTCAGCTCGGCCGGGTCGCCGGTGAAGTCCACGGTCATCTCGCCACGCGGGGTCAGCAGCGGGTGTTCGCAGAAACCGACTGGCGGGGCGTCGAAGAATTCGCGGCTGGCCTGGGTCAGCGCGCGAACCTGCGGTGTGCCATACGCGGCGGTGTAGAGCGCAGCGGAGCGTCCGGTGGAGTGATAAGCCGGATGGGATTCGCGTTCGAGCACAATCACCCGAGCATGCTGCGACAGCCAGAAACCGGTGGAAGCGCCGGCAATCCCGCCGCCGATGATGATGAAATCTGCCTGGCTCATGAACGTCTCCTGTCGAGCGCAAATGCCGAAATTGTGGAAGTCCCCTGTGGGAGCGAGCTTGCTCGCGATAGCGTTGGATCAGTCGATACCAATGTTGACTGATTAACCGCTATCGCGAGCAGGCTCGCTCCCACAGGGGATTGTGGTGTCAGGGTTGTAGGCGGTAGATGGCATTGGCCAGTGCGATGTCTTCCAGGCCCAGGCCGATCGAACGAAAGAACACATGACGGTCGTAGTCGGGACGCGGGACCTTTTCGCTGAGCAAATCAGGCAGGTCGCCGACAATCAAGCACTTGTCCCAGCCATGTTGTTCCCCCGCAATCAGCATTTCGCCCGCCGAGCCCGGGGTAGTCAGACGATAGTCGCAGAACACCTGCATGTCATTGAGGCTCTGCGGCGGGACTTCATGGGCGCGCGGGGCGTTGGTGCTGATGGAGGTGATCAGCGCCGGTTTGCTCAGGTTCGAGGGATCGATCACCGGGCCGGCGGACGAGGTGCACAGCATGATCACGTCGGCATCTTCAATCGCCGCTTCGCGACTGTCGGCGATGGTCAGGCGTGGATCGAGGCGTTTCAGCTGTGCCAGCGTTTCAGGGTTCTTATCGCTCAGGCTCGGGGAATAGAGGCTGATGCTTTGCCAGTCACGCAGATCTTTAACGTAATGCAGATGCGCCTGAGCCACCTTGCCGCTGCCGATAATCGCCAGGCGCTGCGCCTTCAGCGGAGCGAGGGCATCGACGGCGACGGCGGTGGTCGCGGCCGTGCGTGCGGTGGTCAGTTCGCCGGCATCGCACAGCAGTAACGGTTGGCCGGTCTGCATCGACATCAACAATGTCCAGGCCGTCACCAGCGGACCTTGTTCGCGCACGATGTACGGCGAAGTCTTGACCCCGTAGACGCCGTCTTCAGCCAGCACGCCCAGATAGTTGATGAAGTCGCCGGCACCCTGAGGGAACTCCACCAGCTGTTGCGCCGGTTGCACCGCTAGCCCGGCCGCCAGGTCGCGAAACAGCTTGCGCAGGATCTGCGGCACGTCGACCTGCGCCAGCAGTTCGCGGGCCTGGGGTTGGGTGATCACATAAGGCGTACTGGACATGGTCGGCTCCGGGCGCTGAAAGTAAACTAATTTGTCCATTATGGACTTTTAGTTGTGTCGAGCAACATCGGGACGAAAAAAAAGCGCAGTCCGTTTCCGGCTGCGCCTCTTTCAGCAAGGGCCGAGTTACGGGCGCTTGCGCTCAACCGCCCGCAGTAGATGCGTCGGCGGTGTTTCACAGCTGATTTTCCGACCCAGCAATGCCTCGATGGACGGTAGCTGGTAGGAGTCATCTTCACCGGCGAAGCTGATGGACACGCCCTCCGCGCCAGCACGACCGGTACGGCCGATGCGGTGCACGTAGTCGTCCGGGACTTCCGGCAGGGTGAAGTTGATCACGTGGCTGATGCCGTCGATGTGGATGCCGCGACCGGCCACATCAGTGGCGACCAGCACGCGGATCTTGCCTTCGCGGAAACCTTCCAGGGTCTTGATGCGCTTGTGCTGCGGCACGTCGCCGGACAGTTGCGCGGCGTTGACGCCGTCACGCACCAGGCGCTCTTCAATGCGCCGCACTTCATCCTTGCGGTTGGCAAACACCATCACCCGCTCCCAGCCGTTGTCGTTGACCAGGTTGTAGAGCAGTTTGTATTTGTCGGCACCGGCGACGGCGTAGATGTGTTGCTCGACGTTTTCGCTGGCCACGTTCTGCGATTCGATCTCGACGATCGACGGGTCGGTGGTCCATTGCTTGGCGAGATTCATCACGTCTTCGGTGAAGGTTGCGGAGAACAGCAGCGTCTGACGTTCGTTCTTCGGCGGCGTCTGGCGAATGATCTGGCGCACTTGCGGGATGAAACCCATGTCGAGCATGCGGTCGGCTTCGTCCAGCACCATGACTTCGACCATGTCCAGATGCACGTCACCGCGCTGGTTGAAGTCGAGCAGGCGGCCCGGGGTGGCCACGAGGATGTCGCAGTGACGGGCTTCGAGGTGCTTGAGCTGCTTGTCGAAGTCCATGCCGCCGACAAACGTCATGACGTTGAGGCCGGTGTACTTGGTCAGGTCGGCGGCGTCCTTGGCGATCTGCACCACCAGCTCGCGGGTTGGCGCGATGATCAGCGCCCGCGGTTCACCCATGTAGCGTTCCTTGGGTGGCGGGGTTTCCAGCAGTTGCGTGATGATCGAAATCAGGAACGCGGCGGTTTTGCCGGTGCCGGTCTGGGCGCGACCGATGGCGTCTTTGCCCGCGAGGGTGAAGCCCAGCACTTGCGCCTGGATCGGCGTGCAGTACGGGAAGCCCAGGTCCTGGATGGCGTGCATCAATTCCGGGGCGAGTTTGAAATCGTGGAAACGGGTTTTGCCTTCCTGGGGTTCAACGGCGAAGTCTTCGAGTTTCCAGGGAATGACCGGCGCTTTCGGTTTCGGTTCGCGACGCGGTTTTGCCGGTTTCGGCGATTCGCTGCGCGGTGGCTCGGCGGCGACAATCTCGACAGGGGGGGCGGCCGGTGTGGTCACAGGCTCGTGTTTCGGTGCCGCTACGGTTGCGGTCCGGCCAGGCTGATTACCGTCGGTGCGGTGGCTGGGGATATGAGACGGAGCGCTGGGAACTGGCGCGAGCTGCTCAGTCTCGCTTTTACCGAACATTTTCTTGAGTGCTTTGAGCACGGTCATCTCATCAATTGGTTAAGGAATATACGCCGGCCAGTGTAATGCAAGAATCGGGCGCGGCGTAGTGGGATGGATCAATGGGTAGCTTTTAGCGTAAACGCTCGGCCAGCCAGACGCCGATGTCGCGAATTTCTTCGGGTAACACTTCGTGGCCCATTGGGTATTCCTGCCATGTCACGGTGACACCATGCTGCTTTAAAAACTCGTAGGCGGTGCGGCCCATCGAGTTTTGAACGACGTCATCGTACTGGCCATGCAACGACAGCACGGGAATGCGTTGCTGGCTGGCCGAAAGCTCCATTTCATCGCTGAAGGTCGGTGCGTAAGTCGAGAGGGCAAGTACGCCACCCAGCGGCCCCTGCCACTTCAGGAAAGCGGTGTGCAAGACCACGGCGCCACCCTGGGAAAAACCTGCCAGAAAGATACGCGAGGCGTCTATTCCGCTGGCGCGCTGCTCTTCAATCAAATCAAAGACTCGCTGCGCCGACGTTTCCAGCTGCTCACGACTGATCGCGCGCGCCGGGCTCATGGCCAATATGTCGTACCAGCTCGGCATCTCGTAACCGCCGTTGATGGTCACGGCGCGGGTCGGTGCCTGGGGCAGAACGAAGCGGGTGGTCAGCAGGGTTTCCTGCAAGGCTTCGGCAACCGGCAGAAAGTCGTAGCGGTCGGCGCCCAGGCCGTGCAGCCATATAACGCAGGCGTCTGCGGGCTTTACGGGTTGAAGAATCAAGGGCTCGGTCATGGCTGCTCCAATTTTGTGCGTGCGCTCTCATTAAGTGCGTGATGTGAGTGCGCGTCGGGTTGATCCGTTAAGAAGATGTCGCAAGGTTACAAGTTTTGCTATTGACCTGTCCCTTAACCGCATCGGCAAGCGGTCTGGTACGGGCTTTGCTATGTGAAAGCGGTGCAACCCATCTCGCGCCTTGCGGTAACACTATCAGTGTACTGCTGGCAGCGGGATAGCAAAGAATCCGGTGATGGATGTTCGCCAGTGGCCGCTACGGGCTTCGCGAACGTGAAAGGGCTACAGCCCGTTCGGCCGATTGGTGAGAAGTGAGTTGTCCATGATGTGGATTTTCTCTTACTAGACTCATAGCTAAGGTCTTTACGTCGGTTGACCCCAAAAAAAGCCAACACGGGTCGACTACGCCTCATAAGGGTGCGACTGGACTCACGCTCCGACACAACAAGAGCAAAACTGGAGGTTTGAATGAAGATGTTGAAATCCACCCTGGCCATCGTGACTGCAGCTGCAGTGCTCGGTGTCAGCGGGTTCGCTCAGGCGGGTGCAACCCTGGATGCAGTGCAGAAGAAAGGTTTCGTACAGTGCGGTGTCAGTGACGGTCTGCCGGGTTTCTCGGTTCCGGACTCCACTGGCAAGATCATCGGTATCGATGCTGACTTCTGCCGCGCTGTGGCCGCTGCCGTTTTCGGCGATGCGACCAAGGTCAAGTTCAGCCAGTTGAACGCCAAAGAGCGCTTCACCGCGCTGCAGTCCGGCGAAATTGACATTCTGTCGCGCAACACCACCATGACCAGCTCCCGTGACGCGGGCATGGGCCTGAAGTTCCCAGGCTTCATCACCTACTACGACGGCATTGGCTTCCTGGTAAATAGCAAGCTGGGCGTCAAGAGTGCCAAAGAGCTCGACGGTGCGACCATCTGCATCCAGGCCGGTACCACCACTGAGCTGAACGTTTCCGACTACTTCCGCGGCAACGGTCTGAAATACACCCCGATCACCTTCGACACCTCCGATGAAAGCGCCAAGTCGCTGGAATCCGGTCGTTGCGACGTACTGACCTCGGACAAGTCCCAACTGTTCGCTCAGCGCAGCAAGCTGGCTTCGCCGAAGGACTACGTGGTTCTGCCGGAAACCATTTCCAAGGAACCGCTGGGCCCGGTCGTGCGTAACGGCGACGACGAGTGGCTGGCCATTGTTCGCTGGGTAGGCTACGCCATGCTCAACGCTGAAGAGGCTGGTGTCACTTCGAAGAACGTCGAAGCCGAAGCCAAGTCCACCAAGAATCCGGACGTCGCACGTATGCTGGGTACCGACGGTGAATACGGCAAAGACTTGAAAGTGAAGAAGGACTGGGTCGTCCAGATCGTCAAGCAAGTGGGTAACTATGGCGAAGTGTTCGAGAAAAACCTCGGCAAAGGCACTCCGCTGGAAATCGACCGCGGGCTGAACGCCTTGTGGAACGCTGGCGGCATTCAATACGCACCACCAGTGCGCTGATGGTTCTATCACCCGGTGGGCCAACCACCGGGTGATGTTCTGTTCCATTACATCCGGGGCACTTCATGCAAAATTCAATCGGCGCACCAAAGCAGAGGCTCAGCCTCAGCGATCCCAAAGTGCGTGCGTGGCTATTTCAGATCATCACCATTGTGGCGGTGGTCTCCATGGGCTGGTATCTGTTCGATAACACCCAGACCAACTTGCAACACCGGGGCATTACTTCCGGCTTCAGCTTTCTGGAGCGCAGTGCCGGTTTCGGCATCGCTCAAACCCTGATCGACTACACCGAATCGGACAGCTATGCCCGAGTGTTTGTCATCGGCCTGCTCAATACCCTGCTGGTGACCTTCATCGGGGTCATCCTGGCGACGCTCCTCGGTTTCATCGTCGGCGTTTCACGCCTGTCGAAGAACTGGATCATTGCCAAGCTGGCGACTGTTTATGTGGAAGTCTTCCGCAACATTCCGCCGCTGCTGCAAATCCTGTTCTGGTACTTCGCGGTGTTCCTGACCATGCCAGGGCCACGCAACAGCCATAACTTCGGCGACACCTTCTTCGTCAGCAGCCGCGGCCTGAACATGCCGGCAGCGTTGACGGCGGATGGTTTCTGGCCGTTTGTGGTCAGCATCGTCGTGGCCATTGTCGCCATCGTGCTGATGAGCCGCTGGGCGACCAAACGCTTCGAAGCGACCGGCGTACCGTTCCATAAATTCTGGGTCGGCCTGGCGCTGTTCCTGGTGATCCCGGCGCTGTGCGCATTGATCTTCGGCGCGCCAGTGCACTGGGAAATGCCGAAGCTGCAAGGTTTCAACTTCGTTGGTGGCTGGGTGCTGATCCCGGAACTGCTGGCGCTGACCCTGGCCCTGACCGTGTACACCGCGGCGTTCATCGCCGAGATCGTGCGTTCGGGTATCAAGTCGGTCAGCCACGGCCAGACCGAAGCGGCGCACTCGTTGGGCCTGCGCAACGGTCCGACCCTGCGCAAGGTGATCATCCCGCAAGCCATGCGTGTGATCATTCCACCGCTGACCAGCCAATACCTGAACCTGGCGAAGAACTCCTCGCTGGCGGCCGGTATCGGTTATCCGGAAATGGTGTCCTTGTTTGCCGGTACGGTGCTGAACCAGACCGGGCAGGCGATCGAGGTGATTGCCATCACCATGAGCGTGTACCTGGCGATCAGTATCAGCATTTCCCTGCTGATGAACTGGTACAACAAGCGCATTGCGCTGATCGAGCGGTAAGGAAAAGCGCATGAGTACTCATACTTTCAAACCCGACATGCCACCACCGAGCAAAGTCTTCGGGCCGATGGCGTGGATGCGCGCGAACATGTTCTCCAGCTGGCTGAACACCGCGTTGACCCTGTTCGCGTTCTACCTGATTTACCTGGTGGTGCCGCCGATCCTGCATTGGGCGATCCTGGACGCCAACTGGGTCGGCACGTCCCAGGCCGACTGCACCAAGGAAGGCGCCTGCTGGGTGTTCATCCAGCAGCGCTTCGGCCAGTTCATGTACGGCTATTACCCGCCGGCACTGCGTTGGCGCGTAGACCTGACCGTGTGGCTGGCAGTCATCGGCGTGGCACCGTTGTTCATCTCGCGCTTCCCGCGTAAAGCGGTATACGGCCTGAGCTTCCTGGTGCTGTACCCGATCATTGCCTGGTGCCTGTTGCATGGCGGCGTTTTCGGCCTGACCCAGGTGGCGACCAGCCAATGGGGCGGCCTGATGCTGACCCTGGTAATCGCCACCGTCGGTATTGCCGGTGCGTTGCCGCTGGGGATCGTGCTGGCGCTGGGCCGTCGTTCGAACATGCCGGCGATTCGAGTGGTCTGCGTGACCTTCATCGAATTCTGGCGCGGCGTGCCGTTGATTACGGTGCTGTTCATGTCCTCGGTGATGCTGCCGTTGTTCCTGCCTGAAGGCATGAACTTCGACAAACTGCTGCGGGCGCTGATCGGCGTGATCCTGTTCCAGTCGGCCTATGTCGCCGAAGTGGTGCGTGGCGGTCTGCAAGCGATTCCCAAAGGTCAGTACGAAGCAGCCGCAGCGATGGGCCTCGGTTACTGGCGCAGCATGGGGCTGGTGATTCTGCCGCAAGCCCTGAAGTTGGTGATTCCTGGCATCGTCAACACCTTCATTGCGCTGTTCAAGGACACCAGCCTGGTGATCATCATCGGCCTGTTCGACCTGCTCAACAGCGTCAAACAAGCTGCCGCCGACCCGAAATGGTTGGGCATGGCCACCGAAGGCTATGTGTTCGCGGCCCTGGTGTTCTGGATTTTCTGTTTCGGTATGTCGCGCTATTCCATGCATCTGGAACGCAAGCTCGACACTGGCCACAAGCGTTAGGAGTTCTGTAATGAGCGAAGCAATCAAAAAGCCTGTGAGCCCTGAAGGCATTATTCAGATGCAGGGCGTGAACAAGTGGTACGGCCAGTTCCACGTGCTGAAAGATATCAACCTGAACGTCAAGCAGGGCGAGCGAATCGTCCTGTGCGGCCCGTCGGGTTCCGGCAAGTCGACCACCATCCGCTGTCTCAACCGTCTGGAAGAACACCAGCAGGGGCGCATCGTGGTCGATGGCGTGGAATTGACCAACGACCTCAAGCAGATCGAAACGGTCCGTCGTGAAGTCGGCATGGTGTTCCAGCACTTCAACCTGTTCCCGCACCTGACCATCCTGCAGAACTGCACGCTGGCACCGATGTGGGTGCGTAAGATGCCCAAGCGCCAGGCCGAAGAAATCGCCATGCATTACCTGGAGCGCGTCCGCATTCCGGAACAGGCGCATAAATTCCCGGGACAACTGTCCGGTGGTCAGCAGCAGCGTGTGGCGATTGCCCGTGCTTTGTGCATGAAACCGAAAATCATGCTGTTCGACGAACCGACTTCGGCACTCGACCCGGAAATGGTGAAAGAGGTGCTCGACACCATGATCGGCCTCGCCGAAGACGGCATGACCATGCTCTGCGTGACCCACGAAATGGGCTTCGCGCGCACCGTGGCCAATCGCGTGATCTTCATGGACAAGGGTGAAATCGTCGAGCAGGCTGCACCGAACGACTTCTTCGACAACCCGCAGAACGATCGGACGAAGATGTTCCTGAGCCAGATCCTGCATTGATCGGCACTTGGCAGTGAAATAAACCCGGACAGTGTTCCGGGTTTATTTTTGTCTGCGGTTTGCAGTCAGGATGCGAGCGCGGAGGGGGGTGATCGATCGAGGTCCACCAATAGACGTTGCAAGTCTGCCCCCTCTTGAAGTATTTGCACGTCGCCCAGTAATTCTGGATGCCGATCAAGCAAAGGGTAATTCTTACTAATCGAAAATCCCGCTTCCTCTCCTGCCCTTTGAACTTAGGCGGTTGCCGTCCTACGCGTAGCTGACTAACATGTCAGGAAATTCATCCTATGATTGGATGAAAGGGCGAATCCTATGTCAGACATTTCTCCACTCGTTAAGCGATCCCTGGTCGACCAGGCTCTGGATCAACTGCGCCAACGCATCAACGCTGGTGCCTGGCAGGTCGGCCAGCGTTTACCCACAGAGCCAGAGCTGTCCGCCGAGTTGGGCATCAGCCGCAACACCGTGCGTGAAGCCATGCGTGTATTGGCGTTTTCCGGTTTGATCGAAATCCGTCAGGGCGACGGCAGCTATTTGCGGGCGGTGATCGATCCACTGGACACCATGAAAGCCTTGTCGCGCTGCTCCCATGAACAGGCCCGCGAGACCCGGCACATCCTTGAAGTCGAAGCCATCGGTCTCGCTGCTCTGCGCCGAACGGATGAGGATCTGGTGGCCTTGCGCGAAGCATTGGGTGTCAGCGGCAGCCACTATCACGGCGATCTCGACAGCTACATCGCCTGCGATCTGGTGTTCCACCGCCGTCTGGTGGACGCCGCGCACAACCCGACCCTCAGCGAGCTGTATCGCTATTTCTCCAGCATCGTCGGCGCGCATTTGCGCCAGACCCTGAACATCACCCCGCGACGCCAAGAGGTGTTCGACCTGCATATCGAACTGCTTGATGCCGTCGAGCAACGCGACCCGGAACGGGCCAAAGCCCTGTCTAGGCAGTTGATCAATGAACCTTGAAACCGAGAACTCCATGTCGAGCCGCAACAGCAACATCACTCAACCCAAGCGCACGGCAGAACTCGAAGAGCTGCTGATCGATGCCGAGGCCGATGACGAAGAGGTCCAGCAGCGTCATCCCGTCCTGCGTCGCCCATGGCTGTTGCTGCTGGGTCTGATCCTGGTGGCGCTGAACCTGCGTCCGGCGTTGTCGAGCATGGCGCCGATGCTCAGCGAAGTGTCGAAGACCCTCGGCCTGTCGGCGGCCCAGGCCGGGTTGCTGACGACGTTGCCGGTGCTCTGTCTCGGCTTGTTTGCTCCGCTGGCGCCCTTGCTGGCGCGACGTTTTGGCGCCGAGCGCGTGGTGTTGGGCATTCTGTTGATGCTGGCCGGCGGAATCATTCTGCGCAGTTCCTTCGGTGAGATCGGCCTGTTCGCCGGCAGTGTGCTGGGCGGCGCGAGCATCGGTGTGATTGGCGTTTTGTTACCGGGCATCGTCAAGCGCGACTTCCCGAAACAGGCCGGCACCATGACCGGCGTGTACACCATGGCCCTGTGTCTGGGCGCGGCGATGGCGGCGGGGGCGACCGTGCCGCTGAGCGAGCATTTCGCTAACAGCTGGGCCTTGGGCCTCGGCTTCTGGGTAGTGCCTGCGCTGGTCGCGGCGGTTTTCTGGTTGCCGCAAGTGGGGCAGAAACACGGCGCACATAACGTCGCGTATCGGGTTCGCGGCCTGTTGCGTGATCCGCTGGCCTGGCAAGTCACGTTTTATATGGGCCTGCAATCATCCTTGGCGTACATCGTCTTTGGCTGGTTGCCCTCGATCCTGATCGGTCGCGGCCTGACCCCGACCCAGGCCGGTCTGGTGCTCTCGGGTTCGGTGATCGTCCAGTTGGCCAGTTCTCTGGCGGCGCCCTGGCTGGCGACGCGCGGCAAGGATCAGCGGCTGGCGATTGTGGTGGTCATGCTGCTGACCCTCGGCGGCCTGTTCGGCTGTCTCTATGCACCGATCGAAGGCCTGTGGGGCTGGGCGATCCTGCTCGGCCTGGGGCAGGGCGGTGCATTCAGTCTCGCATTGACCCTGATCGTGCTGCGCTCGCGCGATGCCCATGTGGCGGCCAACCTGTCGAGCATGGCCCAGGGCTTCGGTTATACCCTGGCGTCGATGGGGCCGTTCGCGGTCGGGATCGTGCATGACTGGACGGGCGGCTGGACCGCGTTGGGCTGGATCTTTGGCGTGATCGGCCTCGGCGCCATCGTTGCCGGCCTCGGCGCCGGGCGTTCGCTGTACGTTCAGGTGGTCAGCGAAAAGGTCTGAACTACAGGTAAACAACGTCCAGGGTCGCCGAGCCGTCGAGTTGCACTTCGGCACTCAGGTCCAGTTCGGAGGTGGGCGCGATGACCGTTTCGACCGTCACCCGGCTGGTCAGGTTGCGGATGGCTATCGGGCCGGCGCTGCTGCCTGCGCTGTCGGTAAAGCCGAGATAGCTTCGGGAGCCCATCGGGATGGGCTGGCTGTTCGACGGGCTCCAGGCTTTGCCCCCCGTGGTCGAGTCGGTTCGATAGACCTGCGTCAGGTCGTCCACCACCGTGCTGGCAGGATCGAAGTTCAGCGAATACAAGCCGATTTTATTGTGGCTGTGGTCGTGGTTCAGGCCGTAGTAAATCTCGCTGTTGACGATGGCCGAGCCGTCGCGGTTGTCGCGCATCAGCAGAGCAAAACGCGTGAGCGCATTGCACTGAATGTTGAGGTCGAGTGTCTGGTCGCGCAGTCGAGTGCGTTTGTCGACGTTCAGGTCTTGCCGGGAGATTTTTCCGTAATCGACGAGGCCGCTGTTGGACAGCATCGGGGTGCAGGCAAGTGGGGTGATGAGGCCTGTGACCCTCAGGTCTGTCGATGAGGTGGCCAAGGTGAGCGGCGACGTCAGGACGAAGATCGCCATCGTCAGCGCGTGTGGAGTCTTTTTCATGGGACAGGTTTCGCTGTGTGTGGTGAGCGGAATCAGTCCTTGCCCGAAGCAGGACCTCGGGCAAGATGCACGGCTTACAGGTACTTCATTTCAAATGTGGCTGAACCGTCGATAGTGACATCGTCGGTTAAGGTGAGGCTATCGGCGCGGGCAATGAAGGTGTAGATCATCAGTTCCATCGTGAGGTCTTTCACGGAGATTGGCGTGAGAGTGCCGACAGCGCTTACCGATGTGAGGTTATCCTTCAGGATCTGATAGATGCGCGTCCAACTCGCACCGTTATCAGTTGATCTGATCGAGTGCACAGGTTGTCCGTCCGCAAGCGCGCTTTGGATCGATGGCGTGAAATAACCTATTTTTTCGTTATTGCTGGTCAGGCCCAATCCGAAATACAGGTTGGACGATGATGTTCCGGCTTTGTTATCAATACCGTTAAGTGCAAATGGCGTTGACGCGTCACACGCGACCGTCAGCTGTATTGGATGACTGCCTACTATCGTGTCACTTGTCAGGTTGAGGTCTTTTGCCTGCACCTGGCCGACGTCGACCGTTCCTCCATCGGACAACGAAGGAGTGCAAGCTCTCGGCGTGATGAGACCTGTGACAGTCAGGTCAATGCTCGAAGCCGCCACTGCATAAGGCGCAACGCCGATCAGTGCGGTTGTGGAGAGTGCTGCCAAGTACTTTTTGATCATTATTTGCTCACTTCTAGGGTTGTGTCCTGACTGCCCGGGCCGCTCAAGTGCACCCCGAATCCAGCAGGATCGGGCTGGGTGTTACAGGTAAATAATCTCGATCGTCCCCGCGCCATCGAGCTCGATGGCGCGGCTCAGGTCCAGGCTGTGGGTGGGGGCGATAACGGCGTCGACGGTCACTGTGGTGCTGAGGTTCTGGATCAGCACCGGGCCGGCACTGCTGCCGTCGTTGTCGGTGAACGCCAGGTAACGGCTTTTGCCGATAGCGATCGGGTTGGCGCTGCCGGTGTTCCAGGCTGTGCCGGCGATGCTGGAGTGGGTTTGATAAAGGCGGGCGAAGCCGTCGGCATTGGCGTCGGCCGGGTCGACGTGCAGTGAAAAACGGCCAATCCTGTTGCCGCTGCCGTCCTTGCCCAGGCCGTAGTCGATCTCGCTGTCGAGCATCGCCGAGCCTGAGCGGTTGTCGTGCATGATCAAGGCGAAGGACGTCGGCGCGTCGCAGCCGACCCTCAGCGTCAAGGACTTGGGCGGCAGGCGTGTGTCCTGGTCTGCGTGCAGGTCTTTTTTCGACAGGGTGCCGAAGTCGACCACGCCGCCGTTGGACAGCACCGGCTCGCAGGCCGCCGGAGCGAAGCGGGCGCGCAAGGTCGCCTCGCGGGTGCGTCCGGCGGCGACGGCGTCGAACACCCCGAAGGCTTCCCAGGTCACCGCGTCACGCACCTGCATGCCTTGCTCTTGAACCCAGGCCGTCAGCTGAAGCTGCGCCGAGAAACTGCGCCCTTGCACCGCCACGCCGGCCTGCACCGGGACGATCCCGTGCTCCGGTCGCCAGATCAGGCTCGACGCCATTTCTGCCGGCGGCTGACCGATCCCGGCAATCAACCCGATCTCGACCGATTGGCCATCAAGCACGGCATCGCGAATACGCATCTGATAGCTGCCGCGTTCGGCAAAGTGAAAGCGTTCGGTGGTCGTGGCCATCGCCCGGTAGAACAGGCTCATGTCGATGGGCTGCGCACAGCTCAAGGTCAGGCTGAGCTGGCGTTCACCGAGGTTGCGCTCCGGTGCGGCATCCGGCCGTATCGCCCGGTTCATCAGCCCGTAATCGAGCACCGGCTGGCTCAGGTTGAACTGGCAGTCGTCCATGGACGCCGAGGCCACTGGCGTGAATCCGCTCAGTGCCAGGAGCGCGAGGGTCAATAGCAGAAAGTGCAACAGGTTCATGAAGTCATCCTCAGAGGGCTCGGCACTTGGCGGGGGCGGTTTCGTAGTACGCGTCGGCGTCGGCGTCGGTGGGCAGCTCGAAGTGCAGTTCGCAGCGCTCCAGCTCCGGCACGCTGATCCACAACGCACGGCGGTCGAGCGCGTTGGGCAAGAACACCAGGCCGCCGTCCTGCACCAGGGTCACGAACTCGCCATCCTCGGTGTTCACGGAGGCACCGCGCGGCAGGGGCGCGCCGTTGGCGGTGGTGGCCTTGAGTAAGGCCCGGCGGGTCATCGTGATGCCGAATTCAACGTTGTCGACGGCGCCGCGACCGGCCGAAATCACCGCCAGCCCGTTGTGAATGTCGGCGTTGCGCGGCAGGGTTTTGGTGTCGACTTCCACCGGGCTTTTGCCATAAGCCGTCACTTGCGGGATCACCGCCTGACCTTGCCAGTCGGTCCAGACCGGACCGCTGGGCGTCGACACTTTGATGGAACCCATGTCACCGACCGACAGCAACGCAAAGGTGTCGCTCACCGGGTATGGCGACAGCGTCACGCCACCGCCATGCAGCACGGCACCACCGCGAGCGCTGGCCTGATAGCTGGAGCGCTCGGCATCGGCGCGGGTGTAATTGAGATCGAGCTGGGTGTAGCGCGGTAGCAGCGACACGCCGGCCGTGGATTGCACCTGTTTGTCGCGCGTGTCGTGTTCGACGCCAACCCGGTAACCCAGCTGATCGTTGACCCGTTCACTCAAGCCCACGCCGCTGCGGTATTCGCCGGCGGAACGGCGTACCCAGCTGCGTGCCCGGCGGTTCTCGCCCAGGGGAATGCTGAGGTTCAGGTAGATGCTGTCATCGTTGCCGTTCGAACCGCTGAGCTGCCATTCGGCGGTCGCCGAGACGGATACGCCCGCGATGCTGGTGCCCCAGGATGCGAGGGCGCGGCTGCTGCTTTGGCCGTCGAACGAACTGGACCGACTGAAGCCGCTGCTGAAGGCGCCGAGCCATGGATGCGACCATGACAGGGCCGCGCTTTGCTGATCGCGGTAACGTGACTGGCTGTTGTCGGACGTGTTGGCGAACACCGCCTCCTCCAGTTCCCGGTAGCCCAGGGTTCGGTAAGAACTGCCGGCATTGAGCGCCCACTGCTCGTTCAACCGATGCGAGACGCTCAGGTCGGCTTGAAGCCCCTGGCTGGCGTGTCTGCCGCTGGCGTCCGCGCCGGTCAGCGTGGCTTGCACCTGAGTGAAAGGCGAGGGCAACAGGCCGACGCTGGCACCCGCCGCGCGATAGTCGGCGGCGCCGGTGAGGCCGGCGCTGAGCAATAGTTGCGGGGCGAGCGCACCGCTCCAGCCGCCGCTGATGACCCAGGGATCGTCTCCCTGAGCGTCACCGACACTGCGCACCTGACCGGCGCCCAGCGAATAACCGGGCGCTGGCAGACTGACCCCCAACATCGCGGCCGGCACGGTAAAACGGCGCTCGCTGCCATCGGTCTCCTTGATCGTGACTTCCACGTCGGAACGCGTGTTGAGCCGCCGCACGTTGGTGAGCACGAACGGGCCGGCGGGTACCACCGTGGAATGGATCAGCGAACCGTTTTGCCGGACCTCGACCTGGGCCTGACTGTTGGCGATCCCTTCAATGACCGCGCTTTGCCCTTCGACCTGCAGGGCTTGTTCATTCAGCACTTGCACGCCGGTGATCTGCGCACCGGCGAGCACCGGGTTGTAGAGGTTGATCTGACCCGCCTGCAACACCGCTTCCTGGCTGGCGAAAGTCCGCTGGGCGTAGGCCGCAATATGAGTCGTTGTGGACACGTCGTCCTGCCAGGTCTGCACCTGGCGGCTGCGCACGATCCAGTCACCGGCATTGAAGCCGAGTTCGGTATTGGCCGAGGCGTAGCGGCTGGTGCTGTCGCCGGAACGGCTGTGCAAACCGGTGACGTCGTAGTTGATCAAGCCGGCGACACCACCGGTTTGATAGCCGGAAAAATCCCGGGCAGTGGGGCGTATCGCATCGGTGGGCACGATCAGCGACAGGGCCAGGCCAGCGGGGTTCGGTTCGATGACGGTCTGCGGCGCGCGGCCTAGAAAGTCGTGGCATGGGCCATCGTCCAGCGTAAGCGCGGGCACCGTAAGGTTCGCCGCATCGAGCAGCGTGCGATCGAAGCACAACG
Organism: Pseudomonas sp. GW823-FHT02C02; assembly: GCF_058797635.1. NCBI lineage: Bacteria > Pseudomonadati > Pseudomonadota > Gammaproteobacteria > Pseudomonadales > Pseudomonadaceae > Pseudomonas > Pseudomonas sp. GW823-FHT02C02. The sequence goes on from NZ_JBXAJV010000005.1 coordinate 205,954, forward strand.
CCCCTTCGCGATCGAACGTGACGTCGACCCGGCCATGACGCTGGCCGTTGACGGTGAGCGTGACCGGGTGACGGCCGGCCGTGAACTGCGGCGCCTGCATCAGCAGCGTCGCCAGCGCCGGATCGATGCCGCGCTGCCGTAACGTGTCTTTGTCGAACGACGCTGGCATCGACACCCCACCGTAGGCATCGAGCATCATCAGCGCGTTGCTCAGCAGCACCGCCAATATGGTTCGCTGCCATGGATGAGGGCGAGCGCCGTCGCGAATAACGGGCACGGCTTCGCCATCACGGTAATTCGATACTGTGTTCATCAGGATCACTTGGGTTATTGCGGCGTGCGGTTACAAGCACGCCTGTGGCAACGACCTGGGGGCCGTCGCCTTGAAACATGGGCGCTCATCGTTCCTTGATGACGCCGTCAGGGTGGTTCAGGACTGGATGGGCGCCTCGTAATGCGGCACGGCAAAGCCGTAGACCGTCGCCGGTTGAAAACGCACCTGCGTGGCGGCGCCTTCGGGCACCTTGATGCTGATGTGCTCACCGGGCAGCACGTAGGTTTTCGGCAGCATCGCGTTGCCCGCGGCCGGCAACAATTGCACTTCCTGGCCCAGACGCACCACGTAAGGCGTGTCGTTGCGCACGGTCAGTTGACCGTCTTTCAGCGACCATTGCAGGTCGGTCCACGGCGTGCGATTGGGCGCCAGGCCTTTGGGGTGCAGGATCACCGGTAAGTTCTGGCGCACCGTCACGCCGACACGGGCCTGACCTGCCTCGGCAGGCGCTTTGCCTTGGGGGATGCCTTCGAAGATCACCCGCTTCAAGCGCTGAGTGAGCAGCGGTTTGTCCGTTTGCAGAATGAACCGCACCAATTGGGTTTTGCCCGCTTCGACGCGCGCCAGGGGGGGCGTCACGAACACCAGCGATTCGCTGTCTTCGGCAATGTCTTCGAGGGTGACGTGCATCAACGCCAGGTTGGCATCGGTGTTGGTCACCGACACGGACGCTTCACCGTCAGCCTCGTTGACGATGACCACCGAAGTGTTCGGCACCATGCCGTCGGCCTGGGCGTGTGCGGTCAGCAGCAGGGCGAATGCGCCGATGCCCGAATGGAACAGATGACGGGTGACACTGGAAAGCATCGTCATGACGTGTCTCGTTGAAAGTTTTAAAAAAGGAGCCTGGATTACCGGCCTATCGATAATTCAGCTGCACGGTGACATGCCCGTCGATGGGGATTTCGTCGGTCAGCGTCAGGTCGTTCGCGCGAACGATGGTGGTAAACGCCGTGAGCCGCGCGCGCAAATTCTTGATGGCGATCGGTGTACCCAGGTCGTTCAACGCCGCGAACGCGGTCCGGCCGGCGTGTCCCAGGTAGGAAGACACTCGCCAGGAGGCACCGTCGTTCAAGGACATGATGGTTTTCACCGCCGCCCCATCGGCCACCGTATCGAACAGGCCGAACGCAACACTGCCCAGGTTTTGGTCGTCATTGACGACGCCCAGCCCGTGACTGTTAGGGTGAAAGACGGAAGAGCCTTCGCGATTGTCGATCGTCGTCAGGGTAAACCGCGTGGCGGCATCACAATTCACCTCCAGATACAGCGTGCCGTTTTCCAGGGCCGTGGGCTGGTCAGGTCTCAGATCTTTCACCGTCACTTTGCCGTGGTCGACGATGCCGCCGCCGGACAGGCTGGGCGTGCAGGCGCCGGGTGTAATCAGGCCGGTAACGCTCAGCTCGGTGCTGCTGGCGGCCAGGGCTGCGGGGGCACAGATGAGCAACAGGGGCGCCAATCGAGCGAGGGAGCATCTTTCCATGATGGTTCGTCCTTTGAGTGAGCGGGCATTGCCGTGGGCCGGGCTTTGCTCGTTGATGACGGAGGGTTACAGGTACTTGATCTGTAGGGTTGCGGAGCCGTCGAGCGTCACTTCGTCGGTCAGGGTCAGGCCGTTGGTGGGGGCAATGCCGGTACGCACATACAGATCAAGGCTCAACTCCTTCATCGCGATGGGAGCAATGACGGTCCCCAGAGCACCGACACTCCAGATGTTGTCGACCCCCCAGAATGCTGTCGACCCTTCCTTAAGCCAGGTCTTGCCGCCATCAGTGGAGAGAATGGCTTGAGCTTGGGTGGCGTCCGCCATCACATTGCGCGGAGCAACGCGAAAGTGCCCCAGCTTTTCGTGGGTATTGATCAGCCCCAGACCAAAGTAATTGCCCGACGTGCCTGTGCCTGCACGGTTATCAATCGGGCTGATCGCAAACGGCGTAGCCGCATCGCAGTTCACTGTCATTTGCATGATTATTTCAGGCAAGTAAGTGTGCTTGTCGGGATTGAGGTCTTGTACGGAAAACTTGCCGTGATCGGCAATACCGCCGCCGGCCAGTGCTGGTGTGCATGCATTTGGCGTGATCAGACCCTTCACGGTCAGGTCCGTGCTGGAGGCGGCAATAACGGACGATGCGCCACTCAGCAGCAAAGTAGCCGTCAGGAGGGTTATGTATTTGTTCATGCGTCGACGCTTCCTTGATGAAAGATGATTGAGGAGTTTGCCCTGAGCGGGCAGGGCGCAATCTATCGGTCGAGGTCGCCGGACGAAATGCAACTAATACGAAAAAGGCGGGGCGAGTGTATGAAAGGTCAGGGCGGGCTACAGAGCGTCATCGTTCGACCTGTTGTCTGTAGTCTTTTGGTGTGAGCTGCGTAGCTTTAAAACGTAGGGCGGTTCCTTTTGTTTTATCAGAGAAAGGACAGGGGCCCGGATCCGTTGAGGACGGTGGTTGAGCGGTCGAGATTGGTCGTTGTGGTCGGAATAGGACGGCGTTACTTTTCGCGTATTCCAGTCACCACACAGGATAAATCCGACAATGCGCGTAATTATTGCTGACGACCATCCTGTCGTCCGCATCGGGTTACGGATGCTCATCGATCTAAGCCGGACGTGTGTGATCGTGGGTGAGGCTGATGGCCCGGACAGCCTGTTGAGCCTGCTCTCGACCACGCCGTGCGATCTGTTGATCACGGACTTCTCCATGCCGGGCAACCAACAGGCCGACGGACTGAAGATGCTGAGCACGGTTCGACGTCACTACGCTTCGACGCCGATCATTCTGGTCACCATGTTTGCCAACGTTGCGACGCTCAGGGTGGCATTCGCGCAAGGCGTGATGGCGATCGTGGCCAAGGATGCCTCGGCGACGGAGCTCCCTCTGGCAATCAAATCAGTGGGTGAAGGGCGGCGTTTCATCAGCGAGTCCTTGCGTACCGCGCTGGCTCAGGCAGACGTCGAGGCTCATTCGCATTCCCCTTCGCTGTCGGCCAAAGAACATGAAGTGGTGAGAATGCTCGCCAGCGGCATGACCGTCAGTGAGATCGCGAGCTATTTCAAACGCAGTGTGTCGACCATCAGTAAACAAAAAAGCATGGCCATGCAGCGGCTGGGCATTTCCACGGATGTGGATCTCTTCGCTTATGCCCGGGACAACGGCATGGTGCACTAGGCGACAGCGCACCCCAGGGTATTCCCGCCACGAATGCCGATAGTGTTCCGCGCATTTGTTGACTATCGTGCAGGCAATCCTTCAAACGTCCGGAGCCTGCCCATGAGTGACCCCAACCGCGCATTGATCACCCAGTTCTACCAAGCCTTCCAGCGGCTGGATGCCGAGGCCATGAGCGCCTGCTATACCGATGATGTGCTGTTCAGCGATCCGGCATTCGGCGAATTGCGCGGACGCGATGCCGGGGACATGTGGCGCATGCTCACGACGCGGGCGAAGGATTTTTCCCTGACATTCGACAACGTTCGCGCCGAGGACCGCACGGGCGGCGCGCATTGGGTCGCGACCTATCTGTTCAGCCAGACCGGCAACACGGTGGTCAATGATATTCAGGCGCAGTTCGTGTTTCGTGACGGCAAGATCTGCGAGCACCATGACAGCTTCGATATGTGGGCCTGGTCGCGCCAGGCGCTGGGTTTCAAAGGCCTGCTGCTGGGCTGGACTCCGGCGGTAAGAAATGCCGTTCGCGCTCAGGCGTTGAAGGGGCTGAAGGCATTCCAGGCCAGTCGCTGATAAGATCGCGGCTTGTTTCCTTTCAAGCCTTGATCGTGACGTGACTACCCTCCGCGAAATCCCCGTCGACGCCGACACACCGGTGAGTAAACCCTGGTTCGTCTACCTCGTTCGCGCGGCCAATGGTTCGCTGTACTGCGGGATCAGCGACGATCCTGTGCGCCGCTTCGCTACTCACCAAAGTGGCAAGGGCGCACGCTTCTTCCTCTCCAGCCCTGCCGTTGCCTTGGTCTACACAGAAGTCTGCCGCGACAAAAGCGAAGCCTTGCGACAGGAACGCTTGATCAAAAAACTCAGGAAAAGCGCCAAGGAATGTCTGGTCGCAAGTGCCGCCGCGGGCTTATCAACCTGACTGATAAGTGCCCATCAGGCAGACCTGTAGGCTGCTCCCGAATTGCGCGCTAAGCTGCGGATTCCTAATCCGTGCGGCGGAGCCGAGCATGTCCGAGTTGATTCTTCATCATTACCCGACGTCCCCTTTTGCCGAAAAGGCCCGCTTGCTGCTTGGTTTCAAGGGGTTGTCCTGGCGCTCGGTAAAGATCGCGCCGGTCATGCCAAAACCTGATCTGACCGCCCTGACCGGTGGCTACCGCAAGACGCCAGTGCTGCAGGTTGGCGCAGATATTTACTGCGACACATCGCTGATCGCCCGTCGACTGGAGCAGGAGAAAGCCTTGCCGGCCTTCTTCCCGGAAGGCCAGGAAATGATCGCCGCGACGTTCGCCGCCTGGGCCGATTCGGTGGTATTCCAGCATGCCGTGAGCCTGGTGTTTCAACCGGAATCGATCGCGGTGCGTTTCGGCAATCTGCCGCCGGAAGCGATCAAGGCGTTTCTGGCTGATCGCGCCGGACTCTTCAGTGGTGGCAGCGCGACAAAGTTGTCCGCCGAGCAAGCCCGGCATCAATGGCCGACAATCATGGCGCGCCTGGAGCAGCAGCTTGAGCGCGAGCAGGGCGACTTTCTGTTCGGCGAGCCATCGATTGCCGACTTCGCGCTGGCCCATCCGATGTGGTTCCTCAAGGCCACGCCCGTGACCTCGCCGTTGGTTGATGCATATCCGGCGGTGTCGGCGTGGTTGGGTCGCGTGATGGGGTTCGGGCATGGCGCGTTCAGCGAGATGACCTCCGAGGCCGCGCTGGTGGTTGCGCGTAATGCCACACCCGCCGCGTTACCGGACGAGCAGTTCGATGAGCCGAACGGGTTTGAGCCTGGCCAGCAGGTGGTCATCGCGGCAACGGATTACGGCGTTGATCCGGTGGCGGGTGAGTTGTTGTTTGCGGGCAGAGAGGAATTGATTCTGCGTCGTGAAGACGAGCGGGGCGGAGTGGTGCATGTGCACTTTCCGCGGTTTGGGTTCCGCCTCGAAAAACACTGATACACCGACCTGTGGCGAGGGGTTCGTCGGAACGCCGCCCCCTCGCCACAGGGGTTGAGTGAGCCAATGGGTTACTTCAACGCGGCGAGGATTTCATCCGGGTCATACCCGCGAATCAACGTCCCGTTCACATCGATCAGCGGAATCCCGCGTCCACCCAGCGCTTCATATGCCTTGCGTGCCTCGACATCCTTTTCGATATCGAATTCCTTGTACGGAATGCCTTTCTGATCGAGAAAGCGTCGGGTCAGCTTGCAGTAGCCACACCATTCGGTCGCGTAGAGCACGACGTTGGCCTTGGCCTGGGTCTGCTCGGACACCACTTGGCTGGGACTGAACACCCGCTCGATCTTGCCCCAGTTCTGGTAAACCACGACCACCAGCAGGATCAGCAGGAATTTCTTCAGCACGCCGTTCAGCATCAGTTGCGTCGCTTCAGCTGATCGGTCAGCTGCGTGGGCAGGCCCTTGATAATCAGTGTGCCGGCCTCTTCGTCGTATTCGATCTTCGAGCCCAGCAGGTGCGCTTCGAAGCTGATGGACAGGCCCTCGGCGCGGCCGGTGAAGCGGCGGAACTGGTTCAACGTGCGTTTATCCGCCGGGATCTCCGGAGACAAGCCGTAATCCTTGTTGCGGATGTGATCGTAGAAGGCTTTCGGGCGCTCTTCGTCGATCAGTTCGGAGAGTTCTTCCAGGCCCATCGGTTCGCCGAGCTTGGCCTGGCTGCTGGCGTAATCGACCAGGGTCTTGGTTTTCTCGCGGGCGGATTCTTCCGGCAAATCTTCGCTTTCAACGAAATCACTGAAGGCCTTGAGCAAGGTACGGGTTTCGCCGGGGCCATCGACGCCTTCCTGGCAACCGATAAAGTCGCGGAAATACTCAGACACCTTTTTCCCGTTCTTGCCTTTGATGAATGAAATGTACTGCTTGGACTGCTTGTTGTTCTGCCACTCGGACACGTTGATCCGCGCGGCCAGGTGCAACTGGCCCAGATCCAGGTGACGGGACGGGGTCACGTCCAGCTGATCGGTCACTGCAACGCCTTCGCTGTGGTGCAACAGGGCGATCGCCAGGTAATCGGTCATGCCTTGCTGGTAATGCGCAAACAGCACGTGGCCGCCCACGGAGAGGTTCGACTCTTCCATCAGCTTTTGCAGGTGTTCCACCGCCACCCGGCTGAACGCCGTGAAATCCTTGCCGCCCTCGAGGTATTCCTTCAGCCAGCCGCTGAACGGATGCGCCCCGGACTCGGCATGGAAGAATCCCCAGGCCTTGCCTTGTTTGGCGTTGTAGCTCTCGTTGAGGTCGGCAAGCATGTTCTCGATGGCGCTCGATTCGGCCAGTTCCGAGTCGCGGGCGTGGAGAACTGCAGGTGTGCCGTCGGGTTTTTTGTCGATCAGGTGGACGATGCAATGACGGATCGGCATGGGCTTCTCGGCTGATTGAAGAGAGGAGGGCGTGCTCCCCCAAAAAGTGCCAAGTGTACCGCAACCACTGGTTTTGGCGCGGTTCGTAGGGTAATTCGCAGCCGTGCGACGACCCTTATGCAGTTTTTTCCCGTTTTAGAGCAATAAAGCTGACCAAATGGGTAGCTAGAGGCGGATATTTCCCCGTCTCTGTGCTAGTTTTGCCCCGTCTTACGCGAAGTCACTGCGTTAAGCGTGCATTCAGCATTTGTCAGGTCGAACCAAACCCTGATTTCGGTATCTATAACCCCGATCCAGTGGTTATTGGCCGAGGGTGCCAGATCCAGAAGATCGGGCTCGATGGCTGACACTGCACTCTGCAATCCATATGAATTTGATAGGGAAGGAACACTACATGGCTCTTACTAAAGACCAACTGATCGCCGACATCGCTGAAGCTATCGACGCGCCAAAAACCACCGCGCGTAACGCTCTGGACCAACTGGGCCAAATCGTTGCCGATCAGCTGGAAAACGGCGGCGAAATCACTCTGCCAGGTATCGGCAAACTGAAAGTGACTGAGCGTCCAGCCCGTACCGGCCGTAACCCTTCGACTGGCGCTGCCATCGAAATCGCTGCCAAGAAAGTTATCAAGCTGGTTGTGGCCAAAGGCCTGACCGACGCTGTTAACAAGTAAGACGCAGTAAAAAAAGCCGTGCTCCGGAGCAATCCGGGCACGGCTTTTTTGTGTCTGTGATTTGGCGGCGCTTCCGGACACACCGCTAAAACAATTGTGGGAGCGAGCCTGCTCGCGAAGGGGTCATAACATTCAGCATCGCTGTTGAATGTGAAACCGCTTTCGCGAGCAGGCTCGCTCCCACATTTTTACTTGTGTAACTCAGACTCAGCTCTTGCGAGCCCAACGTTCGCGCCAGACCTGCTGCTCGGACTTGGTCTGGAAGGTCCAGGCGACGAAGCGGCTTTGCTTCTGCCCCTGGGACATTTCCACGACCTGGCTTTCCAGAACACCGGCTTTTTTCAGCGCCGTCTGGATCGAAGGCAGGTTAGAAGCCTTTGACACCAACGTGCTGAACCACAAGACCTTGTGCTGGAAGTGCGCACTCTCGGCGATCAGTTGTGTCACAAACCGTGCTTCGCCACCCTCACACCACAATTCTGCCGATTGACCGCCAAAGTTCAGCACCGGCAGTTTGCGTTTAGGATCGGCGCGGCCCAAAGCGCGCCATTTACGCTCGCTGCCTTTGGTCGCTTCGTCCATCGAAGCATGGAACGGCGGGTTGCACATGGTCAGGTCAAAGCGTTCGCCGGGTTCCAGCAAGCCCAGCAGAATGTGCTTGGGATTGCTTTGCTGACGCAACTGGATGGCTTTGTTCAGTCCGTTGGATTGCACGATGGCTTTGGCCGCAGCCACCGCAGTCGGGTCGATTTCCGAACCGAGGAAGTGCCAGCGGTAGTCGCTGTAGCCGATCAACGGATAGACGCAGTTGGCGCCCATGCCGATATCGAGCACTTTGACCGGTGCGCCACGAGGGATTTCGCCGTCGTTGACGCTGGCGAGCAGGTCGGCCAGGAAGTGCACGTAATCGGCACGGCCCGGAACCGGTGGGCAGAGGTAATCGGCCGGGATATCCCAATGGGCGATACCGTAGAACGACTTGAGCAGCGCCCGGTTGAACACCCGCACCGCATCCGGGCTGGCGAAGTCGATGCTTTCCTTGCCATAGGGGTTGATGATCACGAACTTCGCCAGTTCCGGCGTGGTTTTGATCAGCGCCGGGAAGTCGTAGCGACCCTGATGGCGGTTGCGCGGGTGCAGGCTGGCCTTTTCGCGCGGCTCAACGGCTTTGGCCGGTGTCGCGGTGTCGGGCTTCTTGCGCGCAGGTCTTGGAGTGCGGGGGGCGTTCATGGGCGTGGTCGATTCGGGTATGGCTAAAAGTGGCGGGTATTGTCCCACAGTCGATAGCCGCGTGGGGATCCTGTAGGAGCGAGGCTTGCCCGCGAAAGCGATCTGTCTGCCACCTCAATGCCAGACATGACGGCCCCTTCGCGGGCAAGCCTCGCTCCTACAGGAAGCGGTTTGCGGTGTATGGGGGGAATGTGGCGGGCATAAAAAAGGGAGGCCGCTTGGCCTCCCTTTTTCATCGCGATTGACCGTTACAGGCTGGCAATCCGCGCATGCTGCTCGGCCAACTTGCCCAAAGCCTGTTCAGCCTCAGCCAGTTTGGCGCGTTCTTTCTCGATGACTTCGGCCGGAGCCTTGTCAACGAAACCGGCATTGGACAGCTTGCCGCCCACCCGCTGAACTTCGCCCTGCAGACGCAGGATTTCCTTGTCCAGGCGTGCCAGTTCGGCGTCCTTGTCGATCAGGCCGGCCATCGGCACCAGCACTTCCATCTCGCCCACCAGTGCGGTGGCGGACAGCGGTGCTTCTTCGCCGGCAGCCAACACCGTGATCGATTCGAGGCGAGCCAGCTTCTTCAGCAGGGCTTCGTTCTCGGTGAGACGACGCTGGTCTTCGGCGCTGACGTTCTTCAGGAACAGGTTCAGCGGCTTGCCCGGGCCGATGTTCATCTCGGCGCGAATGTTGCGCGTGCCGAGCATCAGCGTCTTCAGCCACTCGATGTCATCTTCGGCACTTTGATCGATGCGCGCTTCATTGGCCACGGGCCAAGGTTGCAGCATGATCGTCTTGCCTTCGATACCGGCCAGCGGCGCGACGCGCTGCCAGATTTCTTCGGTGATGAACGGCATGAACGGGTGCGCCAGGCGCAGGGCAACTTCCAGCACCCGAACCAGGGTGCGGCGGGTGCCGCGCTGACGTTCGACCGGGGCGTTTTCGTCCCACAGCACAGGCTTGGACAGTTCCAGGTACCAGTCGCAATACTGGTTCCAGATGAACTCGTACAAGGCTTGTGCGGCCAGGTCGAAGCGGAACTGGTCGAGCTGACGGGTTACTTCGGCTTCGGTGCGTTGCAGCTGCGAGATAATCCAGCGGTCCGCCAGCGACAGTTCGTAAGCCTCGCCGTTCTGGCCGCAGTCTTCGCCCTTGTCCAGAACATAACGCGCGGCGTTCCAGATCTTGTTGCAGAAGTTGCGATAGCCTTCTACGCGGCCCATGTCGAACTTGATGTCGCGACCGGTGGACGCCAGCGAGCAGAAGGTGAAGCGCAGGGCGTCGGTGCCGTAGCTGGCGATGCCGTCGGCGAACTCTTCGCGGGTCTGCTTCTCGATCTTCTTCGCCAGTTTCGGCTGCATCATGCCGGAGGTGCGCTTCTGCACCAGCTCTTCGAGCTCGATACCGTCGATGATGTCCAGCGGGTCCAGGACGTTGCCCTTGGACTTGGACATCTTCTGGCCCTGGCCGTCGCGGACCAGACCGTGAACATAAACGGTCTTGAACGGAACCTGCGGCGTACCGTCTTCGTTCTTCACCAGGTGCATGGTGAGCATGATCATCCGGGCGACCCAGAAGAAAATGATGTCGAAGCCAGTCACCAGCACATCGGTGGAATGGAATTTCTTCAGGAACTCGGTCTGCTCAGGCCAGCCGAGCGTGGAGAAAGTCCACAGGCCCGAACTGAACCAGGTATCCAGAACGTCGTTGTCCTGTTGCAGCGCAACGTCCGGGCCGAGGTTGTTTTTGGCACGCACTTCGGCTTCGTCGCGACCGACATAGACCTTGCCCGACTCGTCGTACCAGGCCGGAATCCGGTGGCCCCACCACAGCTGACGGCTGATGCACCAATCCTGGATGTCGCGCATCCACGAGAAATACATGTTTTCGTATTGTTTCGGCACGAACTGAATGCGGCCGTCTTCAACCGCAGCGATGGCCGGCTCGGCCAATGGCTTGGTAGAGACGTACCACTGGTCGGTCAGCCACGGCTCGATGATGGTGCCGGAGCGGTCGCCTTTCGGTACTTTCAGGGCATGATCGTCGACGCTGACCAGCAAACCAGCGGCATCGAAGGCGGCCACAATCTGCTTGCGCGCTTCGAAACGGTCCAGACCGGCGTATTCGGCCGGAAGCGTACCGTCGATGCTTTCGTTGAGCGTGCCGTCGAGGTTGAACACCTGACAGGCCGGCAGTACAGCGGCGTTCTTGTCGAAGATGTTCAGCAGCGGCAGGTTGTGGCGCTTGCCGACTTCGTAGTCGTTGAAATCGTGGGCCGGGGTGATTTTCACGCAACCGGTGCCGAATTCAGGATCGCAGTAATCGTCGGCGATGATCGGGATGCGGCGGCCGACCAGCGGCAACTCGACAAATTTACCGATCAGGGCCTGGTAGCGTTCGTCGTTCGGGTTAACCGCGACGGCGGCGTCGCCGAGCATGGTTTCCGGGCGAGTGGTCGCGACGATCAGGTAGTCCTTGCCTTCGGCCGTCTTGGCGCCATCGGCCAGCGGGTATTTCAGGTTCCACAGGAAACCTTTCTCGTCGTGGTTTTCCACTTCGAGGTCGGAAATCGCCGTGTGCAACTTGGTGTCCCAGTTGACCAGGCGCTTGCCGCGATAGATCAGGCCGTCTTCGTGCAAACGCACGAACGCTTCTTTAACGGCTTCCGAGAGGCCGTCGTCCATGGTGAAGCGCTCGCGGCTCCAGTCGACGGACGAGCCGAGGCGGCGGATCTGACGGCTGATGTTGCCGCCGGACTGATCCTTCCACTCCCAGACTTTCTCGAGGAATTTTTCCCGGCCCAGATCGTGACGATTCTGGCCCTGGGCTTCGAGTTGGCGTTCCACCAGCATCTGCGTGGCGATACCGGCGTGGTCAGTACCCGGCTGCCACAGGGTGTTGCGACCCTGCATGCGGCGGAAACGGATCAGGGCGTCCATGATCGCGTTGTTGAAGCCGTGACCCATGTGCAGGCTGCCGGTGACGTTCGGCGGCGGGATCATGATGGTGTAGGACTCGCCCGCGCCTTGCGGGGCGAAGTAATTCTCTGACTCCCAAGTGTTGTACCAGGAAGTTTCAATGGCGTGCGGCTGGTAGGTCTTATCCATGCGCGGCGGGACCCTATTGGCATTTATTCAGGAAAAGCCGGCAAGTATAGCGGGGCATGGGGCAGAGGGCGAGCAGGGGCAGACCGGGCGCAGATCAAATGTGGAATGATCCTGTGGCGAGGGAGCTTGCTCCCGCTGGGGCGCGAAGCGGCCCCGACAACAGCAAGTCAGGTGTGTCAGGTACACCGTGTGTTCAGGTTTTGCGGTTGCTTTGCAACCGAGGGGGAGCAAGCTCCCTCGCCACAGACGCCCGCTCGACTCAGTGTTATTCGTACTGGCTGAGCAACCGTTCCATCCGCGCATCCAGCCGGCGCTTGATCTCGGTTTCGATATGCGGTGCGAAGTCGTCGATCACGTCTTGCATGATCAACAGCGCTGCCGCACGCAGTTCACTGTCCAGGTGCAGCAAGGCGTCGGGGCCTTTGCTGGCCGCGGGTGCCGGTTGCGCGGCAGGGGCGGGCGGTGTCGGTTCGACGGTCTGCGGCGCAGCGCTGACGGAGTCGAACAGCATGGGAATCTGTTCCTGGTCACCTTCGATGACCGTGTCGGTCAGCAGCGGCGGTTGCAGGTTGTCATCGCCGAGCAGTTGGCGGATCGACTCGAGGTCATCCAGCAGGTGCGCGGACTTTTGTTGCGGTTTTGGAGTGTCCATCGGAATGCTCAGAGTCGCTGTAAACGGTGATCTTGAAGAGGATAGCCCTGTTCGCGATAGAAACGGAAACTCTCCCGCGCGGCCGCTCGAATCGTCGGATCCTCCACCACCACTTCCGCTACACGGGCGAACTTGCTGGCAAAGGCCGGGACTTTCAGGGCAAGGTTGACCAGCAGATCCTGATGCGGACCGCAGTCATCGCCAAGACCCAGGACAATTAAGCTATCCGGCTCGCTTTCGGCAGGACCGTGAGGCACGAAGCTTTCGCCCTTGAAGGCCCACAAACGCGCGTCGAGATCCTCGCGTTGGGCGGCATCGCTGCAATGCAGGTAAATGCGGTGGCCCATGCGCCAGGCTTTTTCGGTGAGCTTGCAGGCGAAATCCAGCCGTGCCGACGGATCGGCGCTGGGCAGGACATAGAAGTCGACTTTGGTCATTGCGGTTCCTGAGCCCGGGGCTGCGTTACTCGAAAGCAACGCAGCCCGAGGTCATCGGTTTCAGGCTTTGGCGCGGTCCAGCAGGTATTGGGTCAGCAACGGAACCGGACGGCCAGTGGCGCCCTTGTCCTTGCCGCCGCTGGTCCATGCGGTGCCGGCGATGTCCAGGTGCGCCCAGTTCAGGTTCTTGGTGAAACGCGACAGGAAGCAGGCGGCGGTGATAGTGCCGGCTTTCGGGCCGCCAATGTTGGCGATGTCGGCGAACGGGCTGTCCAGCTGCTCTTGGTACTCATCGAACAGCGGCAGTTGCCAGGCGCGGTCGTCAGCGGCCTTGCCGGCGCTCAGCAGTTGGCCGATCAGCTCGTCGTTGTTGCCCAGCAGGCCGGAGGTGTGCGCGCCCAGTGCAACGACGCAAGCGCCGGTCAGGGTCGCGATGTCGATCACGGCTTGCGGCTTGAAGCGCTCGGAGTAGGTCAGGGCATCGCACAGCACCAGACGGCCTTCGGCGTCGGTGTTGAGGATTTCCACGGTCTGGCCGCTCATGGTGGTGACGATGTCGCCCGGGCGCGAAGCATTGCCGCTCGGCATGTTCTCGGCGCACGCCAGGATGCACACCAGGTTGATCGGCAGTTTGAGCTCGAGCACGGCACGCAGGGTGCCGAACACGCTGGCTGCGCCGCCCATGTCGTACTTCATTTCATCCATGCCCAAGCCAGGCTTGAGGCTGATGCCGCCGGTGTCGAACGTGATGCCTTTGCCGACCAGTGCGTAAGGTTTCTCGGATTTCTTGCCGCCGTTGTATTGCATGACGATCAGGCGCGGTGGCTGGGCGCTGCCCTGGCCCACGGCGTAGAACGAGCCCATGCCCAGGTCCTTGATCTTCTTCTCATCGAGGACTTCGACTTTCAGGGTTTTGAATTCCTTGCCCAGGTTCTTGGCTTGTTCGCCAAGGAAGGTCGGGTGGCAGATGTTCGGCGGCAGGTTGCCCAGGTTGCGGGTGAACGCCATGCCGTTGGCAATCGCAGTGGCGTGGGCCACAGCGCGCTCGACTTCGGCCTGTGCCGCCTTGATGGTCACCAGGGTGATTTTCTTCAGGGCGCGAGGTTCGGCTTTCTGGCTCTTGAACTGGTCGAAGGTGTATTCGCCATCCACCAGGGTTTCGGCCAGCAGGCGGGTCTTGCCGTAGCTGTCGCGGCCCTTGACCACGATTTCGTCCAGCGCCAGAACAGCGTCGGTGCCGCCCAGGCCTTTAAGGGTATTGAGGACGCCGGCGATGATTTTACGGAACGGGCGGTCGCCCAGCTCTTCGTCCTTGCCCACGCCGACCAGCAGAACGCGTTCGGCCTTGAGATTCGGCAGGCTGTGCAGCAGCAGGCTCTGGCCGACTTTGCCGGCCAGGTCGCCGCGCTTGAGTACAGCGCTGAGGGCGCCGCCGCTCAGTTCGTCGAGTTGTCTGGCAGCGGCGCCGAGCTTGCGGCCTTCGCCGACGGCGACCACCAGAGTGGCGGTCTTCAACGTTTCTGGGCTAACGCTCTTTACAACCAGTTCCATGTCCGGGTCCCTGAATGAATGGTCAACGTGCGCGGGCAAAACGGCGGCGCACAGACGCTTGCTTATAGATAGAAAGACGCAGGTCACGGCCCGCGACAAAGGCCGCAGTTTGAACCTCGCTCCCTGCGCCTGACAACCCTCGGTTGTACGATCTTCAACGCATTACCCGCCTGCTTGAGCATGCGCAGTGACAGGCGCACCCAATCACAGGATAATGCGCCAACTTTTTCGGCGGCTCTGCCCTGCGGGCTGTCTGATACGTTTGCTTGTTTGGCCGCCTTAGCCTGACAACCCTGGAGTGTCTGGTTTGATTGTCTTCCGTTATCTGTCCCGCGAAGTCCTGTTGACCTTGAGCGCCGTCAGCGCCGTGCTGCTGGTCATCATCATGAGTGGGCGCTTCATCAAATACCTTGCCCAGGCGGCCTCGGGCCTGCTGGATCCGGGCTCCCTGTTCCTGATCATGGGCTTTCGTCTGCCAGGTTTCCTGCAGCTGATCCTGCCGTTGGGCCTGTTTCTCGGGATCCTGCTGGCCTACGGTCGCCTGTACCTTGAAAGCGAAATGACCGTGTTGTCGGCCACCGGCATGAGCCAGCAACGTCTGTTTGCCATGACGCTGTTTCCGGCCACGCTGGTTGCGCTGGTCGTGGCCTGGCTGAGTCTGAGCCTGGCGCCACAAGGTGCCAATCAGTTCCAGTTGCTGCTGAACAAGCAGGATGCGCTGACCGAGTTCGATACCCTTGAGCCGGGTCGCTTCCAGGCGCTACGTGACGGGACTCGGGTGACCTACACCGAAACGCTGTCGGATGATCGCATCAACCTCGGTGGCGTGTTCATTTCGCAAAAGAACATCTCGTCCGATAAGAAGGATCGCGGGATCTCCGTGCTGGTGGCCGAGAAGGGTCGTCAGGAAATCCGCCCTGACGGCAATCGCTACCTGATTCTCGACAATGGCTATCGTTACGACGGTAACCCGGGGCAGGCCGACTACCGGGCGATCAAGTACGAGGAATACGGCGTATTGCTGCCCAAGCCGGACGTCAGCGACGAAGTCACCGACCGCGATGCAATGACCACCCGTTCCTTGATCGGCAGCGATGACATTCGTTCGCGCACTGAGCTGCAATGGCGTCTGTCCCTGCCGTTGCTGGTGTTCATCGTGACCTTGATGGCGGTGCCGCTGTCGCGGGTCAATCCACGTCAAGGCCGTTTCCTCAAGCTGCTGCCGGCGATTCTTCTTTATATGGCTTACCTGAGCATCCTGATTGCCGCGCGCGGCGCCCTCGAAAAAGGCAAGATCCCGCCGGCGCTGGGGTTGTGGTGGGTTCACGGCATCTTCCTGGCCATTGGCCTGGGCTTGCTCTACTGGGAGCCGTTGCGCTTGAAGATGGCGAGTCGCCGCAGTGCGCTGGAGGTGGCCCGTGGTTAAGCTCGATCGCTACATTGGTAGCAGCGTATTCGTAGCCATCCTGGCGGTGCTGGGGATTATCCTTGGCCTGGCGACCCTGTTTGCCTTCATCGATGAGATGAGTGAAGTCAGCGACACCTACACCTTGGTGGACGTCTTGAGCTACGTCTTGCTGACCGCGCCCCGTCGTTTGTACGACATGTTGCCGATGGCGGCACTGATCGGTTGCCTGATCGGCCTTGGTAGCCTGGCCAGCCACAGCGAACTGACGATCATGCGCGCCGCCGGTGTGTCGGTCGGCCGGATCGTCTGGGCCGTCATGAAGCCGATGCTGGTGCTGATGGTGGCGGGGGTGCTGATCGGCGAGTACGTCGCGCCGGCCACCGAAGTCACCGCTCAGGCCAACCGTTCCCTGGCTCAGGGTGGCGGCGATGCACAGAGCGCCAAGCATGGCTTGTGGCATCGCCAGGGTGACGAGTTCATTCACGTCAACTCTGTGCAGCCGAACGGTCTGCTGTACGGCGTCACCCGTTATCGTTTCGACAATGAGCGCCATATGCTGTCGTCCAGCTTCGCCAAGCGGGCGAAGTTCGATCAGGATCACTGGCAGTTGAGCGACGTCACCACCACGCTGTTCCATGAAAAGAGCACCGAAGTGGTCACTGCACCGGAAGAGCGTTGGGATGTTGCCTTGAGTCCGCAACTGCTGAGCACGGTGGTGATGTCGCCTGACACGCTGTCGATCAGCGGTCTGTGGGGTTACATCCACTACCTGGCTGACCAGGGCCTTAGCAACGGCCGTTACTGGCTGGCATTTTGGGTCAAGGTGTTGCAGCCGCTGGTGACCGCCGCGCTGGTACTGATGGCGATTTCCTTCATCTTCGGGCCATTGCGCTCGGTGACCCTTGGTCAGCGGGTCTTCACTGGCGTGCTGGTCGGCTTCACCTTCCGCATCGTCCAGGATTTGCTGGGGCCTTCGAGCCTGGTGTTCGGTTTTTCGCCGCTGTTTGCGGTGCTGGTTCCGGCGGGTGTCTGTGCCCTGGCCGGTGTCTGGCTGTTGCGCCGAGCCGGCTGATCAGGGCGTTTCCCCGACCTCGCTGGTGATAAAAAACGCCCCTGTCGCAAGACCGGGGCGTTTTTGTAGGTGCCGTCTGACCTGCGAACGTGACGCTTGCGCCGTGGATCAGGTACAATTCCCGGCTATTTTTCGGCGGGCTATGCCTGCAGCCTTTTTGAGTGTTGATCCGTGAGTGATTTGAGTCATATCCGCAATTTCTCCATCATCGCCCACATTGACCATGGCAAGTCGACGCTGGCCGATCGCTTCATCCAGATGTGCGGCGGCCTTGCCGAGCGCGAAATGGAAGCCCAGGTGCTGGACTCCATGGACCTGGAACGTGAACGCGGGATCACCATCAAGGCCCACAGCGTCACCCTGTATTACACCGCTCGCGATGGCATCAAGTACCAGCTGAACTTCATTGACACCCCGGGCCACGTTGACTTCACCTACGAAGTCAGCCGGTCGCTGGCGGCCTGTGAAGGTGCGTTGCTGGTGGTCGATGCCGGTCAGGGCGTTGAAGCGCAGTCTGTAGCCAACTGCTACACGGCGATCGAGCAGGGCCTTGAAGTCATGCCGGTCCTGAACAAGATCGACCTGCCGCAGGCCGATCCGGACCGCGTCAAAGAAGAAATCGAAAAAATCATCGGCATCGATGCCACCGATGCGGTCGAGTGCAGTGCCAAGACCGGCCTGGGCGTCGACGAAGTGCTCGAACGCCTGGTTCACACCATTCCTGCGCCGACCGGCAACTACGAAGATCCGCTGCAAGCGTTGATCATCGACTCCTGGTTCGACAACTACCTGGGCGTTGTTTCCCTGGTACGCGTGCGTCACGGTCGTGTGAAGAAGGGCGACAAGATCCTGGTCAAGTCCACCGGCAAGATCCACCTGGTGGACAGCGTCGGTGTCTTCAACCCGAAACACACCGCCACCGTTGACCTGAAAGCCGGCGAAGTGGGCTTCATCATTGCCGGCATCAAGGACATTCACGGTGCACCGGTCGGCGACACCCTGACCTTGAGCTCCACGCCGGACGTTGACGTGCTGCCAGGCTTCAAACGCATCCAGCCGCAGGTCTATGCCGGCCTGTTCCCGGTCAGCTCCGACGACTTCGAAGATTTCCGTGAAGCCCTGCAAAAGCTCACGCTCAACGACTCGTCCCTGCAGTACACCCCGGAAAGCTCCGACGCCCTGGGCTTTGGCTTCCGTTGCGGGTTCCTCGGCATGCTGCACATGGAAATCATCCAGGAGCGCCTGGAGCGCGAGTACGACCTGGACCTGATCACCACGGCGCCGACCGTAATTTTCGAGCTGTTGCTGAAAACCGGTGAAACGATTTACGTCGATAACCCGTCGAAGCTTCCAGACCTGTCCTCGATCGAAGACATGCGTGAACCGATCGTGCGGGCCAATATTCTTGTGCCGCAAGAGCACCTGGGCAACGTCATTACCCTGTGCATCGAGAAGCGCGGCGTGCAGCACGACATGCTGTTCCTCGGTACGCAGGTCCAGGTGACCTACGATTTGCCGATGAACGAAGTGGTCCTGGACTTCTTCGACCGTCTGAAGTCCACCAGTCGCGGCTATGCTTCGCTGGATTATCATTTCGATCGTTACCAGTCGGCTAATCTGGTGAAACTGGATGTGCTGATCAACGGTGACAAGGTCGACGCCCTGGCGCTGATCGTGCACAAGGATAACGCGCACTACAAAGGTCGCCAGTTGACCGAGAAAATGAAAGAACTGATTCCGCGCCAGATGTTCGACGTCGCGATCCAGGCCGCCATTGGCGGGCAGATCATTGCGCGGACCTCCGTCAAGGCACTCAGAAAGAACGTATTGGCCAAATGCTACGGCGGTGACGTTAGCCGTAAGAAAAAACTGCTTGAAAAGCAAAAGGCCGGTAAGAAACGCATGAAGCAAGTCGGCAACGTGGAAATTCCACAAGAAGCCTTCCTTGCGGTGCTCAGGTTGGATAGTTAGGTCCTATGTCACTAAATTTCCCGCTGTTGCTGGTCATCGCCGTGTTCGTCTGCGGCCTGTTGGCGTTGCTCGATCTGCTGTTCCTGGCGCCTCGGCGCCGGGCTGCCATCAACTCCTATCAGGGGAGTGTCAGCCAGGCTGACATGGTGGTCGTCGAGAAACTGAACAAAGAGCCGCTGCTGGTCGAATACGGCAAGTCGTTCTTCCCGGTGTTGTTCATCGTGCTGGTGCTGCGTTCGTTCCTGGTGGAGCCGTTCCAGATTCCTTCCGGCTCGATGAAACCGACCCTGGACGTCGGCGACTTCATTCTGGTGAACAAGTTTTCTTACGGGATCCGCTTGCCGGTGATCGACAAGAAAGTCATCGAAGTCGGTGATCCGCAGCGCGGCGATGTGATGGTGTTCCGCTACCCGAGCGATCCGAACGTCAACTACATCAAGCGTGTGGTGGGCCTGCCGGGCGACCAGATTCGCTACACCGCCGACAAGCGTCTGTTCGTCAACGGTGAATCGATTGCCGAACAACTGGTCGGCTCCGAGCCGGGCACGTTGGGCAGTGCCGAGCTCTACAAGGAAAAACTCGGTGTCGCCGAGCACCTGATTCGCAAGGAGATGAGCCGCTATCGCGCATCGCCGGACCGTTCATGGACCGTGCCGGCCGGGCACTACTTCATGATGGGCGACAACCGCGACAACTCCAACGACAGTCGCTACTGGGACGATCCGAGCATTCCCAAGGATCTGCTGGGCATGGTTCCCGACAAGAATATCGTCGGCAAGGCCTTCGCAGTCTGGATGAGCTGGCCGGAACCCAAACTCAGTCACCTGCCGAATTTCTCGCGGGTTGGCCTGATCAAGTAATCACACACGGCGCTGTTGAACACAGCGCCGAATGCATTTCTGGAGTCGGCACAATCGGCGCCAGAGGCATGAAAACAACGATATTCAGGACGTAATTTTTGAACACAGCGTTAATTGTCCCAAGCCTGCGTCGTATCACGGCCATGGCGGTGGAATCCAGCCACGAACTCAGCGTGGGTAAACCGTGAGCGTCTCCTTAAGCCGTCTAGAGCGTCAGCTCGGCTACACCTTCAAGGATCAGGAGCTGATGGTCCTGGCCCTGACTCACCGCAGTTTTGCCGGGCGCAACAACGAACGCCTGGAATTCCTCGGTGATGCCATCCTCAACTTCGTCGCTGGCGAGGCGCTGTTCGATCGCTTCCCGCTGGCCCGTGAAGGCCAGTTGTCGCGTTTGCGCGCACGTCTGGTGAAAGGTGAGACGCTGGCCGTACTGGCCCGCGGTTTCGATCTGGGCGAATACCTGCGCCTGGGCTCCGGTGAGTTGAAAAGCGGCGGGTTCCGTCGCGAGTCGATTCTGGCCGATGCCCTCGAAGCGTTGATCGGTGCGATCTACCTGGACGCTGGCATGGACATGGCGCGCGAACGCGTGCTGGCCTGGCTGGCCGGTGAGTTCGAAGGCCTGACGCTGGTCGACACCAACAAAGATCCAAAAACCCGCCTGCAGGAATTCCTGCAATCGCGTGGTTGCGAGCTGCCGCGTTACGAAGTGGTGGATATCCAGGGTGAGCCGCATTGCCGGACGTTCTTCGTCGAATGTGAAATCACCTTACTGAATGAAAAAAGCCGAGGTCAGGGTGTGAGTCGTCGTATTGCCGAACAGGTAGCGGCCGCCGCAGCACTGATTGCCCTGGGTGTGGAGAATGGCAATGACTGATTCAACTGCAACTCGCTGTGGCTATGTTGCCATCGTCGGCCGTCCCAACGTGGGCAAGTCCACGCTGCTGAACCACATCCTGGGTCAGAAACTGGCGATCACCTCGCGCAAGCCGCAAACCACCCGCCATAACATGCTGGGCATCAAGACCGAAGGCGCCATCCAGGCTGTCTACGTCGACACCCCGGGCATGCACAAGGGCGGCGAAAAGGCCCTGAACCGCTACATGAACAAGACCGCCTCGGCGGCGTTGAAAGACGTCGACGTGGTGATCTTCGTGGTGGATCGCACCAAGTGGACCGACGAAGACCAGATGGTCCTCGAGCGCGTCCAGTACGTGACCGGCCCGCTGATCGTGGCGCTGAACAAGACCGATCGCATCGAAGACAAAGCCGAACTGATGCCGCACCTGAGCTGGTTGCAGGAGCAGCTGCCGAACGCGCAGATCATGCCGATCTCGGCCCAGCACGGGCACAACCTCGAAGCGCTGGAGCGGGTGATTGCCGGTTACCTGCCGGAAAACGATCACTTCTTCCCGGAAGACCAGATCACCGACCGCAGCAGCCGTTTCCTCGCCGCAGAACTGGTGCGCGAGAAAATCATGCGCCAGATGGGCGCCGAACTGCCGTACCAGATCACCGTCGAAATCGAAGAGTTCAAGCAGCAGGGCAAAACCCTGCACATCCATGCCTTGATCCTCGTCGAGCGTGACGGCCAGAAGAAAATCATCATTGGCGACAAGGGCGAGCGCATCAAGCGCATCGGCACCGAGGCGCGCAAGGATATGGAATTGCTGTTCGACTCCAAGATCATGCTTAACCTGTGGGTGAAAGTGAAAGGCGGCTGGTCCGACGACGAGCGCGCATTGCGTTCGCTGGGCTACGGCGACCTGTAACACCGGATCCAGATACTCCGAAGAACCCCTGTGGGAGCGAGCCTGCTCGCGATGAGGACCTGAAATTCAACATCACTGTTGACTGGCAGACCGCAATCGCGAGCAGGCTCGCTCCCACATTGGTTTCTGGTTGTTTATAAGGTCGCGTTTCTTCATTGAGAACTCCATGTCCCAGCCCATTGGCCAACCCGCCTACGTCCTCCACTCCCGCGCCTACCGCGAAAGCAGTGCGTTGGTGGACTTCCTCACGCCGCAAGGTCGGCTACGGGCGGTGTTGCGCAGCGCGCGGGGCAAGGCCGGGACATTGGCGCGGCCCTTCGTGCCGCTGGAAGTGGAGTTTCGCGGGCGGGGTGAGCTGAAGAACGTTGGGCGAATGGAAGCCGCCGGTGTTTCAACCTGGCTCAACGGCGAGGCGCTGTTCAGCGGCCTCTACCTCAACGAACTGCTGATCCGCTTGCTGCCCGCCGAAGACCCGCACCCAGGCGTGTTTGATCACTACGCTGCGACGTTGCTGGCGCTGGCCGAAGGCCGACCGCTGGAGCCGTTGCTGCGATCCTTCGAGTGGCGCCTGCTCGACGATCTCGGTTACGGTTTTGCCCTGACCACCGACATCCACGGCGAGCCCATTGCTCCGGACGGTCTATATCGTTTGCAAGTGGATGCTGGCCTGGAGCAGGTCTATCTGCTGCAACCCGGTCTGTTCAACGGCACCGAGCTGTTGGCCATGGCTGAGGCTGACTGGACCGCACCCGGTGCGCTGTCCGCCGCCAAGCGTCTGATGCGTCAGGCATTGGCTGTTCACTTGGGCGGTCGTCCGCTGGTCAGTCGCGAGCTGTTTCGCAAGCCGTAGTCTCCCCGTATGCTGTGCGCCGAATCTTTAAATTCAGGAGCGCTTCCGTGACCACCAGCAATCGCATTCTTCTTGGCGTGAACATCGACCACGTTGCCACTCTGCGTCAGGCCCGGGGCACTCGTTACCCGGATCCGGTCAAGGCAGCGCTGGACGCGGAAGAGGCGGGGGCTGACGGCATCACCGTGCACCTGCGCGAAGACCGTCGACACATCCAGGAGCGCGACGTGCTGTTGCTCAAGGATGTACTGCAAACCCGCATGAATTTCGAAATGGGCGTCACCGAAGAAATGATGGTGTTCGCTGAGCGCATCCGCCCGGCGCACATTTGCCTGGTCCCGGAAACCCGTCAGGAACTGACCACCGAAGGTGGCCTGGACGTGGCAGGGCAAGAGGCGCGGATCAAGGCGGCGGTGGATCGCCTGTCGAAGATTGGCTGTGAGGTGTCGCTGTTCATCGATGCAGACGAGCGGCAGATCGAAGCGTCCCGTCGTGTGGGTGCGCCGGCTATCGAGTTGCACACCGGTCGTTATGCCGACGCCGAGACACCGACCGACGTGGCGCAAGAGCTGAAGCGTGTGGCGGATGGCGTAGCGTTTGGCCTGGCTCAGGGGCTGATCGTCAATGCCGGCCACGGCCTGCATTATCACAACGTTGAAGCGGTGGCCGCGATCAAGGGCATCAACGAACTGAACATCGGCCATGCGCTGGTGGCGCATGCGTTGTTTGTCGGGTTCAAGTCGGCGGTGTCCGAGATGAAAGCATTGATCTTGGCTGCGGCCTTGAAGGGCTGAGACCGAGGTGCTGCCTTCGCGGGCAAGCCTCGCTCCTACAGGTCCGTGTTGTGCCGCAACTTTGCATACGACACCGGCCCTGTAGGAGCGAGGCTTGCCCGCGAAGGCGTCCTCAAAAGCAACCCAGATTTAAAGCTGCGGGGTTTCCTGATTCGGCTTGGTCTTGTCGACCCCCGGCACATGCAGGTTGCCTTCAGCCACCTGATTGCCTTCAAGCTGTGGCTGCGTGACCCACGTCAGGATGTCGTAGTAACGACGGATGTTCGCCACGAAGTGCACCGGCTCGCCGCCCCGGGCGTAGCCATAACGCGTCTTGCTGTACCACTTCTTCTCTGACAGGCGCGGCAGGATCTTCTTCACGTCCAGCCACTTGTCCGGGTTCAGGCCTTCTTTCGCCGCCAGTTTGCGCGCGTCATCCAGATGGCCGCTGCCGACGTTATAGGCCGCCAGTGCAAACCAGGTGCGATCCGGCTCCTGGATCGATTCGTCCAGCTGATCCTTCATGTAGGCCAGGTATTTGGCGCCGCCCATGATGCTTTGCTTGGGGTCGAGGCGATTGGATACGCCCATGGCCTGCGCGGTGTTCTGGGTCAGCATCATCAGCCCGCGAACGCCGGTCTTGGACGTGACCGCGGCTTGCCATAACGACTCCTGATAACCGACGGCCGCCAACAGGCGCCAGTCGACTTTCTCTTTCTTGGCGTAGGCCTTGAAGTGTTGCTCGTACTTGGGCAGGCGTTGCTGCAAGTGTTGTGCGAAGGTGGTGGCGCCCACGTAACCCAGTACGTCGACGTGCCCGTAATAGCGGTCCTTCAGGCGTTGCAAGGTGCCGTTTTTCTTCACCTTGTCGAGGTAGGCATTGATCTCGTTGAGCAAGCTGTTGTCGTCGCCAGCGGCCACCGCCCAGCTCTGGTTGCTGGAGTCACCGAGGTCGAAGGCTACTCGCACGTTGGGGAAGTAGACCTGGTTCATCGCGACTTCGTTTGAATCGACCAGGGTCAGGTCGATCTGATCTTCATCGACCATCCGCAGCAAGTCGACGACTTCAACGGCGTCGGACTCTTCGTATTCAATGCCGGGGTATTTCTTTTTCAGCTCCGCCAATTGCTCGGCGTGGGTGCTGCCCTTGAGCACCATGATCTTCTTGCCGACCAGGTCGCCAGCATCGGTTGGCCGCGATTGGCCGTTGCGGTAGATGACCTGTGGGGTGACTTCGAGATAGGAGTGGGAAAACCGCACCTGTTGTTTGCGTTTCTCGCTGCTGACCAGACCGGCAGCAGCCAGCACCGGGCCGTTAGGCTTGCCCACCTGATTGAACAGGTCGTCGAGGTTGTCGGCGGTCTCGATCTTGAGTTCCACCCCCAGATCGTCGGCGAAGCGCTTCACCAGCTCGTATTCGAAGCCGGTTTCACCGTTGCGATCCTGAAAGTAGGTGGCGGGGCTGTTTCGGGTAACCACCCGCAGCACACCATCCTCCTTTACGCGCTCCAGCGTGTTGGGTTTATCAACACAGCCACTGAGCATCAGGAAGAGTCCGGTTGCGATCAGCCATTTGGCGAACCGCGGACGCAAAGCCGTTGGGGAAAACATCTGCGCAGTATACGCAAAGGACCACGAGCGCCATATCTCGACAGCGAAGGGCTTGTCTGCTAGGCAGCGTAAAACCCGCTTGGAGCCCGCAGGAATGGGCCCGAACGGTAATTTGTGACATAAAAAATAACCCTCGGCGAACCGCTGTTTAAGGTCCAAATGCCCGGCCCGACGTTCGGGTGCACCCGCGCGCACCGTTTCGGGTGATGTCGCGGGCGGTTTAGGCTAGAATGCACGGCCTCAAAGCACACCCCTTCCCGAGGCTGTCCCGAAGATGTTGATCCTGCGCGGCGCTCCTGCCCTTTCTGCCTTTCGCCACAGCAAACTCCTTGAGCAACTGAGCCAGAAGGTCCCGGCTGTCAGCGGCTTGTATGCTGAATTCGCTCACTTCGCCGAAGTCACCGGCGTCCTGACCGGCGACGAACAGCAGGTGCTCGCGCGCCTTCTGAAGTACGGCCCAAGTGTTCCGGTACAAGAGCCGACCGGTCGTCTGTTCCTGGTGTTGCCACGTTTCGGCACCATCTCGCCGTGGTCCAGCAAGGCCAGCGACATCGCTCGCAACTGCGGCCTGAGCAAGATCCAGCGTCTGGAACGCGGCATCGCGTTTTACGTGGCCGGTCAGTTCAGTGACGCCGACGCGCAACTGATTGCGGACGGTCTGCACGACCGCATGACTCAAATCGTGTTGGGCAACCTCGAACAAGCCGCCGGCCTGTTCAGCCACGCCGAGCCGAAACCGCTGACCGCGATTGACGTGCTGGGTGGCGGCCGCGCCGCGCTGGAAAAAGCCAACACCGAGCTGGGCCTGGCCCTCGCCGAAGACGAGATCGACTACCTGGTCAACGCCTTCGTCGGCTTGAAGCGCAATCCTCACGACATCGAACTGATGATGTTCGCCCAGGCGAACTCCGAGCACTGCCGTCACAAGATCTTCAACGCCAGTTGGGACATCGACGGTCAGAGCCAGGAAAAAAGCCTGTTCGGCATGATCAAGAATACCTACGTGATGCACAGCGAAGGCGTTCTGTCGGCTTATAAGGACAACGCTTCGGTGATCGTCGGCAACGTCGCCGGCCGTTTCTTCCCGGACCCTGAAACCCGCCAGTACGGTGCGGTGCAGGAACCGGTGCACATCTTGATGAAAGTCGAAACCCACAACCACCCGACCGCGATTGCCCCGTTTCCGGGCGCGTCCACCGGCAGTGGCGGCGAGATTCGCGACGAAGGTGCTACCGGTCGTGGCGCCAAGCCAAAGGCCGGCCTGACCGGTTTCACCGTCTCCAACTTGCAGATCCCGGGCTTCGAACAGCCATGGGAAGTGCCGTATGGCAAGCCTGAGCGCATCGTTACTGCGCTGGACATCATGATCGAAGGCCCACTGGGTGGCGCCGCGTTCAACAACGAATTCGGCCGTCCAGCCCTGACCGGTTACTTCCGTACCTTCGAACAGTCGATCACCACCCCGCGTGGCGACGAAGTTCGCGGTTACCACAAGCCGATCATGCTGGCCGGCGGTATGGGTAACATCCGTGCCGAACACGTACAGAAAGGCGAGATCACCGTTGGCTCCAAGCTGATCGTCCTCGGCGGCCCGGCAATGCTCATCGGCCTGGGCGGCGGCGCAGCTTCCTCCATGGCCACCGGCACCAGCTCGGCAGACCTGGACTTCGCTTCGGTACAGCGCGAAAACCCTGAGATGGAACGTCGCTGCCAGGAAGTTATCGACCGTTGCTGGCAACTGGGCGACAAAAACCCGATCAGCTTCATCCACGACGTCGGCGCGGGTGGTCTGTCCAACGCCTTCCCGGAACTGGTCAACGATGGCGACCGTGGTGGCCGCTTCGAACTGCGCAACATTCCAAACGACGAGCCGGGCATGGCCCCGCACGAAATCTGGAGTAACGAATCCCAGGAACGCTACGTTCTGGCGGTCGGCCCGGCCGACTTCGAACGCTTCCAGGCGATCTGCGAACGTGAGCGTTGCCCGTTCGCCGTGGTTGGCGAAGCGACTGCTGAGCCGCAACTGACGGTCACCGACAGTCACTTCGGCAACAGCCCGGTGGACATGCCGCTGGAAGTGCTACTGGGCAAAGCCCCGCGCATGCACCGTTCGGCCGTTCGTGAAAACGAACTGGGCGACGATTTCGATCCGTCGACCCTCGACATTGCCGACTGCGTCGAGCGCGTGCTGCATCACCCGGCCGTGGCGAGCAAAAGCTTCCTGATTACCATCGGCGACCGCACCATCACCGGCCTCGTGGCCCGTGACCAAATGGTCGGCCCGTGGCAGGTTCCGGTGGCTGACGTTGCCGTCACCGCCACCAGCTTCGACGTCTACACCGGTGAAGCCATGGCCATGGGCGAGCGTACTCCGCTGGCACTGCTGGACGCTCCGGCGTCGGGCCGCATGGCCATCGGCGAAACCCTGACCAACATTGCCGCTTCGCGCATCAACAAGATCTCCGACATCAAACTGTCGGCGAACTGGATGTCCGCTGCCGGTCACCCGGGTGAAGACGCGCGTCTGTACGACACCGTGAAAGCGGTTGGCATGGAGTTGTGCCCGGACCTGGGCATTACCATTCCGGTGGGCAAGGACTCCATGTCCATGGCCACGCGCTGGAACGACGAAGGCGTCGACAAGACCGTGACCTCGCCGATGTCCCTGATCGTGACCGGTTTCGCGCCAGTGGCTGACATCCGTCAGACCCTGACCCCGGAACTGCGCATGGACAAGGGCACCACCGACCTGATCCTGATCGACCTGGGCCGTGGCCAGAACCGCATGGGCGCCTCGATCCTGGCCCAGGTTCACGGCAAGCTCGGTTCGCAAGCGCCGGACGTCGATGATGCCGAAGACCTGAAAGCTTTCTTCGCCGTGATCCAAGGCCTCAATGCCGACGGTCACCTGCTGGCCTACCACGACCGTTCCGACGGTGGTCTGCTGACCAGCACCGTGGAAATGGCGTTCGCCGGTCACTGTGGTCTGAGCCTGAACCTCGACGGTCTGGCTGAAACTTCTGCTGACATCGCCGCGATCCTGTTCAACGAAGAACTGGGCGCCGTGATCCAGGTTCGCCAGGACGCCACGCCGGACATCCTCGCGCAGTTCAGCGCTGCCGGTCTGGGCGAGTGCGTGTCGGTGATCGGTCAGCCGATGAACAACGGCCAGATCAACATCACCTTCAACGGCGAAACCGTGTTCGAAGGTCAGCGTCGTCTGCTGCAACGTCAGTGGGCTGAAACCAGCTACCAGATCCAGCGTCTGCGTGATAACGCCGACTGCGCCGAGCAAGAGTTCGACGTGCTGCTGGAAGAAGACAACCCGGGCCTGAGCGTCAAGCTGAGCTACGACGTCAACCAGGACGTCGCCGCGCCTTACATCAAGAAAGGCATCCGCCCACAGGTTGCCGTGCTGCGTGAGCAGGGCGTCAACGGTCAGGTGGAAATGGCGGCCGCGTTCGACCGCGCCGGTTTCAACGCGATCGACGTGCACATGAGCGACATTCTGGCCGGCCGTGTCGACCTGAACGAGTTCAAGGGTCTGGTGGCTTGCGGCGGTTTCTCCTACGGCGACGTATTGGGTGCCGGTGAAGGCTGGGCCAAGTCCGCGCTGTTCAACAGCCGTGCTCGCGATGCGTTCCAGGGCTTCTTCGAACGCAACGACAGCTTCACCCTCGGCGTGTGCAACGGTTGCCAGATGATGTCCAACCTGCACGAGCTGATCCCGGGCAGCGAGTTCTGGCCGCACTTCGTGCGCAACCGCTCCGAGCAGTTCGAAGCGCGTGTGGCGATGGTTCAGGTCCAGGAGTCGAACTCGATCTTCCTGCAAGGCATGGCCGGTTCGCGCATGCCGATCGCCATCGCTCACGGTGAAGGTCATGCCGAGTTCGCCAGCGAAGAAGCGTTGCTGGAAGCCGATCTGTCGGGTTGCGTGGCGATGCGTTTCGTCGACAACCACGGCAAGGTCACCGAAAACTACCCGGCCAACCCGAACGGCTCGCCGCGCGGGATCACCGGTTTGACCAGCCGCGACGGTCGCGTAACGATCATGATGCCGCACCCGGAACGCGTGTTCCGCGCTGTGCAGAACTCGTGGCGTTCGGAAGACTGGAACGAAGACGCTCCTTGGATGCGTATGTTCCGTAATGCGCGCGTCTGGGTGAACTAAGGGCTGTGTACAAGCTCAGCTTTTTTGTTCCGGCCAGCCATGTCGAGTTGGTCAAGAGCGCTGTATTCGCTGCCGGTGGCGGGCGGATCGGGGCTTATGATCATTGCGCGTGGCAGGTGCTTGGGTTAGGCCAGTTTCGGCCTTTGGACGGCAGTCAGCCGTTTATTGGGGAAGCGGGGCAGGTCGAGCAGGTTGAGGAATGGAAGGTTGAGCTGGTGGTGGCGGATGAGTTGATCGTGGCCGTAGTGGCCGCGTTGAAACTCAGCCATCCCTACGAGACACCGGCTTATGAGGTGTGGCGGTTGGAGGATTTTTGATCTTTCTGGCCGCTGTAAAAGAAACCCGCTGATGCAGATCAGCGGGTTTTTTATGTGTAGCGGGAATGACGCCCTATCAAATTAAACCTTGGCACTCACCTCACTGCGATTGACCAACGCCTCCAACGCGCCATTCAAACTCGGCGCCTTGTCACCAACCAGCAGGTGCCAGATGCCGCCTTCCAGCTGACTGACTCCCTGACAACCCAGCGCCTTCAAATCACTCTCTGACAACGCTTTGCCATCCGCCAGGTGCAGTCGAATCCGGGTCATGGCCACGCAATCCATCTGCAGCACGTTGTCCCCACCGCCCAAGGCATCCAGCCATTGCTGCGCTTCTGCATTTGCCACCGCCGCAGGTTTCGGTGCATCGATCACCGCGGGAGGAGAGGACACCAGCGCACGACCCAGCGCCGGCATCGCCAGACGAATTTCATCGGCAATGCTATCCGCCATCGGCCCGACCACCACCTGCAAGCTCCCGCCCTTGCCGGGACGCACGACCGCCATCGCCCCCAGCGCCTTTAACTCCGCATCGTTGGCCTTGTTGCGATCCACCATGTCCAGCCGCAACCGCGTGGTACATGCCCCGACGGTGATCAGATTCTGTGCCCCGCCCAGTGCCTTGATGTATGCCCCGGCTCGTTCATTCTCGGTGACCACAATCTTGTCACCCGTCGGCACCTCTTCACGCCCTGGCGTCTTGAGGTTGAAGCGGCGAATGCAGAAATCAAACACCCCGTAATAGACCACCGCATACGCCAAGCCTACCGGCACCACTAACCAGCCGTTGGTGGATTTCCCCCAGCCGAGCACCATGTCGATGAAGCCGCCCGAGAAGGTGAAACCCAGGTGGATGTTCAGCGCATTGGTGATCGCCATCGACAACCCCGTCAGCAGCGCATGGAGCAAAAACAGAAACGGTGCGAGGAACATGAACGCAAATTCGATGGGTTCGGTGACGCCGGTCAGGAAGGAAGTCAGCGCCATCGACAGGAAGATCCCTCCCATGACTTTGCGGCGTTCCGGCAGGGCGTTGCGGTACATCGCCAGGCAGGCGGCGGGCAGGCCGAAGATCATCACCGGGAACATGCCGGTCATGAATTGGCCGCCCTTCGGGTCACCGGCGAAGTAGCGCGACAGGTCGCCGGTGACCATGGCACCCGTGGTCGGGTCGGTGAAGTTGCCGAAGACGAACCACGCCATGTTGTTGAGGATGTGGTGCAGGCCAGTGACGATCAGCAACCGGTTGAACACGCCGAAGACGAAGGCGCCGATGCTGCCGCTCTCCATCATCAGTGCGCCGAAACCGTTGATGCCGTGCTGGATCGGCGGCCAGATCAAACCGAAAATCACGCCCAGACCGACGGCGGCGAAGCCGGTGACAATCGGCACGAAGCGCCGTCCGCCGAAGAACGCCAGGTACTCCGGCAGCTTGATGTCCTTGAAGCGGTTGTACAGCGCGCCGGCCATCAAGCCGCTGACGATCCCGGCGAGCATGCCCATGTTGATGCTCGCATCGAGGACCTTGAGCGTGGAGATCATCACCAGGTAACCAATCACCCCGGCGAGGCCTGCGGTGCCGTTGTTGTCCTTGGCGAAACCGACCGCGATGCCGATGGCGAAGATCATCGCCAGGTTGGCGAAGATCACCTGGCCGGCGTCATGGATGATG
Organism: Pseudomonas sp. GW823-FHT02C02; assembly: GCF_058797635.1. Taxonomy (NCBI): domain Bacteria; kingdom Pseudomonadati; phylum Pseudomonadota; class Gammaproteobacteria; order Pseudomonadales; family Pseudomonadaceae; genus Pseudomonas; species Pseudomonas sp. GW823-FHT02C02. The sequence continues at coordinate 236,948 of NZ_JBXAJV010000005.1, forward strand.
GCGATGTTCAGCAGGTCGGTGTCGCCCAGACGCAGCAACAGGCCGGCAATCGGCAGGATCGCGATCGGCAGCATCAACGCGCGGCCGAGACGTTGCAGGCCCTCGATGAAATATTGGTACATGGCGGTTCTCCCTGTGCTCTTTTTGTTTGAGAGGTGTTGTAGTTGTTCAGCTCAGAGGCCATTGCTGGTGACAGGCGTGACGCACCGCCCCGGCGCTGCTCAGCTTGAGCAGGTCGTGGCTGACGCGTCGGCATTGCGCGGCGTCGAGGTGACGCACGCGGTCCTTGATTTCACCGATCTGCACCGGGCTGACCGACAGCTCGCTGACGCCCAGGCCGATCAGAACGGGTGTGGCCAGCGGATCAGAGGCGAGAGCACCGCAGACGCCGACCCAACGGTTATGCACCGCCGCGCCGGCGCAGGTCTGGGCGATCAGCCGCAGCAAGGCCGGGTGCATGGCGTCGACGCGCGAGGCGAGGCCGGCGTGGTCGCGGTCCATCGCCAGGGTGTATTGCGACAAATCGTTGGTGCCGATGGACAGGAAGTCCGCATGCTCTGCAAGCTGCTCGGCCAGCAGCGCAGCGGCCGGGACTTCGATCATCACCCCCAGCTCCGGGCGTTCATTTACCCCGAGTTCCAGGCACAACGCATCGAGGCGCTGGCGGATGTGCAGCAACTCATCGACCTCGGTCACCATCGGCAACAGGATCCGGCAGCGCGACAGCGGGCTGACGTGCAACAGTGCGCGCAGTTGCTGATCGAGCAATTCCGGCCGCACCTGAGCCAGGCGAATGCCGCGCAAGCCGAGCACCGGATTGGCTTCGACCGGCAATGGCAGGTAGTCGAGTTGCTTGTCGCCGCCAACGTCGATGGTGCGGATGATCACCGACTTGTCACCCATGGCGACGAGCACGGCTTGATAGGCGAGGCGTTGCTCCTGTTCGTCCGGCGCGGTGTTGCGGTCGACAAACAGAAACTCGGTGCGCAGCAGACCGACGCCATCGGCGCCGTTGGCCAGCGCATCGGCCGCTTCTGCGCTGGACGCGACATTGGCGGCGATTTCGATGTGCACGCCATCGCGTGTCAGTGCCGGGGTATGAGCCTGCGATTGTTGAAGCGCACGGCGTTGCTGATGATCGCGTTGCGCCTGATGCACGTCGGCCAGGCGTTCGGCCGTCGGCGCCCATTCGAGCCGACCACCGTCGGCATCCAGCACCACCGCCTGACCTTGCGCCTGATCCAGCAGCGCCGAACCCAGCGCCACCAGGCACGGCAAACCTTTACCCCGCGCCAGAATCGCGACGTGGGACGTCGCGCCGCCCTCGGCCATGCACAACCCGGCGACCCCTTGCTCGCTCAGTTGCAGCAAGTCCGACGGCGTCAGCTCATGGGCGGCGACGATGGCGCCGGCCGGCACGTCGTAGTGCCAGGCTTCGCCGAGCAAGGCGCGCAGCACCCGTTGCTTGAGATCGCGCAGATCGTTGGCGCGTTCGGCCAGCAACGCGCTGCCGAGTTGTTGAAGGACGTCGCACTGCACGTCGATCGATTGGCTCCAGGCGTGCGTCGCGGCCATGCCTTGAGCGATGCAGGCGTTGGCCGCGTCCAGCAGCGCCGGGTCTTCGAGCAAGGCGAGGTGCGCGGTGAAAATCGCTTCTTCGTCAGTGTTTTTGTGTTTCCTGGCCTGGGCCAGGGTGTGCTCGATTTCGCCGCGCACGACGGTCAATGCGGTATCGAGGGCGTGCAGCTGTGGCTCGGGAGCGTGGTGGCCGGCATCCACCGGCAGGCTGATGGTATTCAAGCGAAACAAGGGGCCAGCGACCAGGCCGGGCGCGGCGCAAACGCCGTGCAGCACACCCGCTTCGGCAGTCCGAGTGCGTCGGGTGATCGGCGCAGGCGCAGCGGCATGGCTGTCTTCGGCCAACGCCGTGGACAAGGCGATCAGCAACGCTTGCAATGCCGCCTCGGCGTCCGGGCCCTGGCAGCTGACCTGAACCTCATCCTGCTCGCCGACGGCCAGGCTCATGAGCCCGATCAAGCTGTCACAGGTCGCCGATTTGCCAGCGAAATGCAGCTGCGATTTGCTCTTGAACCCTTGTGCGGTCTGACGAATCAGCGCCGCAGGGCGAGCATGCAGACCGCCGCGATGAGCGATGCGCACGTGACCGAAATGCGCTTCAGCCGAAAGGTCCGCCTCTGCCTGGGCGCCCGGCGCCGCCCGGCGAATGATGTGCAGCAGCGGGTCGCCGACTTTGACCGATTTCAGCGTGATGGGCCGCGCCTGAAACTCCTGGCTGTTGGTCAGGATCATCAGGCTGACCAGGCTTTTGCACTGCTGCGCGACCTTGTCCAGGTCGTAGCGCAGCAACGGTTGGCCATTGCTGACGCGGGCGCCTTCCTTGACCAGCATCGAGAAGCCTTCGCCCTGCAACTCGACGGTGTCGAGGCCCAGGTGCAGGAGCAATTCGGCACCGTTGTCGGCACGCAAGGTGACGGCGTGACCGCTACGGGCTACGTGCACCACGACGCCGGCGCAGGGGGCGTGAAGGGTGTCGTTCAGTGGATCGATCGCGATACCGTCGCCCATCGCGCCGCTGGCGAACACCGGGTCCGGGACTTTGGCGAGCGTGAGCACCGGACCGCTGAGCGGGGCGCTGAGGGTCAGCTCTTTATTGTTGTTATGCATGGCTCGGTCTCATCAGGAAATCGTTCGGGGCGGACTTAGTGCGTGCGCGTCACTTTGCTCAAATGCCGCGGCTGGTCCGGGTCCATGCCGCGGGCCACGGCCAAACCGGCGGCCATGACGTAGAAACTCTGGATCGCCAGAATCGGGTCCAGGGCCGGGTGTTCGGCGCGGGTCAGCGTGAGGTCACGTTCGGCAATGTCGTCCGGTGCCGCCAGCAGAACGCGCGCGCCGCGCTGGCGCATGTCGGCAGCAAGGCTCAGCAAACCGGCCTGCTCGGCACCCCGTGGAGCGAAGATCAGCAAGGGATAATTCTCGTCGATCAATGCCATCGGGCCGTGACGCACTTCGGCGCTGCTGAAGGCTTCGGCTTGAATCGCCGAGGTTTCCTTGAACTTGAGGGCTGCTTCCTGAGCGATGGCAAAACCGGCACCGCGGCCGATTACCATCAAGCGTTGGCAATCGCGCAGGGCGTCGATGGCCAGGCTCCAATCCTGTTGCGCCGCCTCGCGCAGACCTTCCGGCAAGGCGTTGCCGGCTTCGAGCAATTCCACGTCTTCTTTCCAGTGGGCGATCAGACGGGCGCTGGCGCTGAGGGTGGCGATGAAACTCTTGGTGGCGGCAACGCTGCTTTCTGTTCCCGCGCACAGCGGCAGGCTGAATTCGCACGCGGCTTCCAGCGGCGAGCTTTCGGCGTTGACCAGGGCAATGCTCAGGGCCCCGCGTTTGCGTAACAGGCGCAGGCTGTTCACCAGATCCGGACTTTGCCCCGACTGCGAGAACGCGAACGCCACTTGGCCGCTGACTTTCAATGGTGCTTGCAGCATGGTCACCACCGACATCGGCAGCGACGCCACCGGGTAGCCCAGTTGCTGCATGGTCAGGTAGGCGAAGTAACTGGCAGCATGGTCTGAACTGCCGCGAGCGACGGTCATCACGACTTGCGGCGGCTGACGGCGCAGGCGCCCGGCGATCTCGATCATCTGCGGGTCGAGTTGCTGCAGTTGGGCTTGCACGGCCTCGAACGAGGACAGCGCCTCTTCAAGCATTTTTGAAGTCAATGTCTTCTCCTTCGACCATGACGGCGGTGAGTGTGAGTGAGCGATCCAGTCGCACGCAGTCGGCCCAGCTGCCGGGTTGCAGGCGGCCGCGTTCTTCGAGGCCGAGGTAATCGGCGGGGAATTGCGAAAGACGTTGCGACGCCTCGGCGATCGGCAGACCGATTTTCACCAGGTTGCGCAGGGCCTGATCCATGGTCAGTGTGCTGCCGGCCAGGGTGCCGTCGGGCAAGCGCACGCCGCCCAGGCACTTGGTGACCGTGTGGCTGCCGAGCTTGTATTCGCCGTCCGGCATGCCGGCGGCGGCGGTGGAATCGGTGACGCAATACAGGCACGGGATCGCGCGCAGGGCGACCCGCATGGCGCCGGGGTGCACGTGCAGCAAATCCGGGATCAGCTCCGCGTATTTGGCGTGGGCCAGCGCCGCACCGACGATGCCCGGCTCGCGGTGATGCAACGAGCTCATGGCGTTGTAGAGGTGAGTGAAACTGCTGGCGCCGGCCGCCAGCGCGGCGACGCCTTCCTCGTAACTGCCAAGCGTGTGGCCGATCTGCATGCGGATACCGCGTGCACTGAGGGTGCGGATCAAGGCATCGTGACCGGCGATTTCCGGGGCGATGGTGATCACGCGGATCGGTGCCAGCGTGAGGTAGTCCTCGACTTCGGCCATCAGCGCGGTGTGGGCAAAGTTCGGCTGGGCGCCGAGTTTGCCGGGGTTGATGTACGGGCCTTCCAGGTGCACGCCGAGCACCCGGGCACAGCCTTCCGGCCGCTGCTCGCAGAACTCGCCGACGGCTTTGAGCACGCTGGAAATCTCCTCCGGCGGCGCCGTCATGGTGGTCGCCAGCAGCGACGTGGTGCCGAAACGCACGTGGGTCTTGCTGATGGTTTCGAAGGCGGTTGCGCCTTCCATGATGTCTTTGCCGCCGCCGCCATGGACGTGCAGGTCGATGAAGCCGGGCAGCAGATAGGGCAAGTCGTTGTCGGCCGGATCGCACGGCACGCCTTCGATGGACATGACCTTGCCGTGTTCGTGAATCAGCCGGCCGCGAACCCAGCCGTGGGCGGTGAGGATGTTGTCTTCGGACATGATCGGTTCTCGGTTTTAGCGGCGAAGCGGGTTAGCGACGAAGCTCTGCAACAAAGTCGTAGTAGTCGTTGCGGCAGTAGGTGTCGGTGACTTCGATTGGCGTGTTGTCTTCCAGGTAGCCGACCCGGGTCATCAGCAGCATGGCGGTGCCGGGGGCGATGCCGACGAGGGCGGCGAATTCGTCCGAGGCGTTGATCGCCTGGATGTGCTGCAAGGCGCGGACGATCGGTTTGCCGATGCCGTCGAGGTATTCGTAGAGTGAATCACCCACCGCTTGCGGCTTGGGAATGATCGAGGCGGGCAGGGTGCTCATCTCGATCGCCATCACCGTGTCGTCGGCTTTGCGCAGACGTTTGAGCCGCGCGACCTTGTCGTTGGGCGAGAGACCGAGGCGGATCAGTTCTTCGTGGGTCGGCGGGGTAATCTCCCGTTCCAGCCATTGCGAGCCGGGAACGAAGCCCTTGAGGCGCAGCATCTCGCTGAAACCCGAGAGGCGCGACAGCGGTTGTTCCAGGCGCGGCGTGATGAACGTGCCGGAGCCTTGGTTGCGGCGGATCAGACCCTGTTCGAACAAGACTTCCAGTGCCTTGCGGGCGGTGACGCGGGAGATGCCCAGCAGCTCGCTGAGGTTGCGCTCCGAAGGCATGGCCTGCTCGGCTTTCCACTGCCCGGCATGGATCGCCGCTTCCAGATTGCGCGCCAGTTGCAGGTAGAGGGGCGTGGGCTGGGTGTCGTCAGGGCGTAGGGCCTGGAGGTCATTCATGTCAGGGATGTCCGATGCGGATATTGGAGTGTTGTGTTCCGCGAATGGCCGAAAATTAATACCACTTGAATACCATGTCAATGCCAGTACTTTGCCGTTGGCGTGGGAAAGGCGGCCCTGTTGAGTGCGGGAAATGGGGTTTGGTATCAAGTGGTATTAGAGGTGGGGGTTTTGAGCGCAAAGATCGCAGCCTGGGGTAACGCTTGCCGGGGAGATTGGTATCTTCCCGGCAGTCATTACTGCAGGCTGCGATCTTTTGAATTTATTTTTCGAGGAGCGACCGAAGGTAGCGCTAAGAAGAAGGACTCGGTGCTTTTGTGGCGAGGGAGCTTGCTCCCGCTGGGTCGCGAAGCGGCCCTAAAAAATGATCTGACACCGAATTCGCTGATTTGAGGGCCGCTTCGCAGCCCAGCGGGAGCAAGCTCCCTCGCCACAGGTAAAGGGGTTACGGGCGAATCTCGATCATCGTGCCATCCGGCACCAGGCCCCAGACCTCACGCATGTCCATGTTGCGCATGGCAATGCAGCCGTCGGTCCAGTCCAGGGTGTGGAACAGGTCTTCCGGGTTTTCTTCGGTATCTGGTGTGCCATGGATCATGATCATGCTACCCGGATCGACGCCTTCACGCCGGGCGCGGGCAGCGTCGCTGATGTTGGGGTAGGAGATGTGCATCGACAGATTGAATTTATCGCTGACCTTGCGCCAGTCCAGCCAGTAAAAACCTTCAGGCGTACGTCTATCGCCTTCCATCAGTTTTTGGCCTTTCGGATTTCTGCCCAGGGAAATGCGATAGGTCTTGAGCGGCTTGCCGTTATTGATCAATTGCAATTGGTGGGCGGATTTGAGCACCAAAACTTTTTCGATGACTTTGCCGTTCAGGGTTTCCGCAACGGAAGCCTGTGACAGAGTGACGAACGACAAGCAAACCACGGCAAGCAACCAGCGCATTGAAACGATATCCCTGAAAGGTGTCGCGACTATTTAGTTATAGGTGATTCTGGAGCCAGGAGCTTTAGGTGATGGCAGGCTGAGCAAGCGGCGGGATCGACTCGGACCGCACGGGGTAGACCTCGGTCCGCCGGTCAGCGAAGAAGCATTCTAAGGTACGACCCACCGTGCGGAAAGCCAACTCGGACCACGGGATGTCGGCTTCGTCGAAAAGCTGCACTTCCAGGCTTTCGGGGCCGGCAGAAAAATCCGGGTCCACCAGCTCCGCGCGAAAGAACACATGCACCTGACTGATGTGCGGCACGTCGATCAACGTATAGATGCTCAGGTTGCGCACCCGCGCACAGGCTTCCTCGGCGGTCTCGCGAATGGCCGCCTGCTCGATGGTTTCACCGTTTTCCATGAAACCGGCGGGCAGGGTCCAGTAACCGAGCCGAGGCTCGATGGCGCGTCGGCACAGCAACACTTTCGAGCCCCAGGTCGCCACGCAGCCGGCGACGATATTGGGGTTCTGATAGTGAATCGCCTGACAGCTGTCACAGACAAAACGCAGGCGCGAGTCGCCTTCGGGAATGCGTTGAGTGACCGGGTTACCGCACTGACTGCAAAATTTCATGCTGGGGTTCCTGAATGCTGCGCCTATCTTGGCGTGCGGCGGTGTCTGTCGGCAAGTTGTCGTTTAGCGACATGCAGTGGTTATGGGGTTGGGCGGCCGGTTCGATTGGTGCATGATGCATAGGGTCTGTTGACGTTTGCTGACGAACTGCGTTGGCGCGCAACGCGGTTCGTCAGCAAACGTCAACAGACCCTACGGCCAACAGATCGAGAAGACTCATGCTGGACGAGCTACTGCATCGAGTAAGCAACCACACCCCACGCACAATGGAAACCGACAAACGTTTCCCCGAAGCCGCGGTATTGGTACCCATCACCCGTAGTGACGAACCGGAGCTGGTTCTGACCCTGCGCGCCAGCGGGCTCTCGACCCATGGCGGTGAAGTCGCTTTCCCGGGTGGGCGGCGCGACCCCGAAGACCCTGATCTTATTTTCACCGCGCTACGGGAGGCTGAAGAAGAAATCGGCTTGCCACCGGGGCTGGTCGAGGTGATCGGCCCGCTGAGCCCGTTGATCTCCCTGCATGGCATCAAGGTCACGCCGTATGTCGGAGTGATTCCGGGTTTTGTCGAGTACCTGGCCAACGATGCCGAGATCGCCGCCGTGTTCAGTGTGCCTCTGGAGTTTTTCCGTGAGGACCCAAGGGAACACACCCACCGCATCGATTACCAGGGGCGCAGTTGGTACGTGCCGAGTTATCGTTACGGCGAGTATAAAATCTGGGGCCTGACGGCAATCATGATTGTCGAGTTGATCAACCTGCTCTATGACGCCGACATCAGCCTGCACCACCCGCCCAAAAGCTTTATCAATACTTGAAGCCATCGTTCGTATGGCGTGAACCGCGGCTGCCTGAGCCTTGAGGACAACAAGATGAAATATCGCCTGGGCGATGCCCGCGTCGAAACCCATCCGCAGAGCTGGGTTGCACCCAATGCCGTGCTGGTGGGCAAGGTCAAACTGGAAGAGGGCGCCAACGTCTGGTTCAACGCCGTGTTGCGTGGCGACAACGAATTGATCCTGATTGGCAAGAACAGCAACGTCCAGGACGGCACGGTGATGCACACGGACATGGGCTACCCGCTGACCATCGGCACCGGCGTGACCATCGGCCACAACGCCATGCTTCACGGCTGCACCGTGGGCGATTACAGCCTGATCGGTATTAATGCAGTGATTCTCAACGGCGCGAAAATCGGCAAGAACTGCATCATCGGCGCCAACTCGCTGATCGGCGAGGGCAAAGAGATTCCCGACGGTTCGCTGGTCATGGGCTCGCCCGGCAAAGTAGTGCGTGAACTGACCGAGCAGCAAAAGAAAATGCTGGAGGCCAGCGCCGCGCACTATGTGCACAATTCGCAGCGTTACGCCCGTGATCTGGTCGAGCAGGAAGAATGAACGCCACCGAACGACCGGTCCTCTCGCCATGCGTGAACATCTGCGCGTTGGACGAAGATGATATTTGCACCGGGTGTCAGCGCACGGTCGAAGAAATCACGCGCTGGAGTCGCATGGACAACGAAGAACGCCGCAGGGTTTTGGGGCTGTGCCATGAGCGGGCCAAGTCGAGCGGGTTGATCTGGATGTTGCCTTCCAGATCCGATTCCTGAGCCCTGTGAGCTTTTGTGGCTGATGAGGTTTTTTGTGGCGAGGGCGCTTGCTCCCGCCGGGCTGCGAAGCAGCCCCATAGCTGACAAACACATTCAACCTGACACACCGCGCCCTCTGACTTCAGGGCCGCTGCGCGACCCAGCGGGAGCAAGCGCCCTCGCCACAGGCTATTTGTAAAGCCGAGATGGTAATCTGTGCGCCAAATTGACAGGTATCCCGCCACCTCATGCTCTTCCTGATCGCCTATATCAGCAGCGTCGTGCTGATCAACTACGCCTTCTCCACCGCCCCGCACCTGGACATCATCTGGTCGGCCTGGGGCGGGTTGGTGTTTGTCCTGCGCGACATGGTGCAAACCCGCTTCGGCCACGGCGCGATCGCGGCGATGCTCGCAGCGTTGGTCCTGTCCTATGTCACCTCCGATCCGTCCATCGCGCTGGCCAGCGCCACGGCCTTCGCGGTGTCCGAATGCATCGACTGGCTGGTATTCAGCATCACCAAGCGTCCGTTGCACGATCGCCTGTGGATAAGTTCGGCCCTGAGCATTCCCCTCGACACCTTCATCTTCTTCGGCATGATCGATGCTTTCACCCCGGCCGTAATCCTTACCGCCATGGGCTCGAAGTTCGCCGGCGTGACGGTCGTGTGGCTGATCATGGCCTGGCGCTTGCGCAAACAGGCTGTCGCCAGCTGAAGCCAAACCTTGCGGTTCATGTAAAATGCCGCGCTTTCTCCCCATGGGAAGCGCGCCAGGCGCCGCGACCCTCGATGATCCGCTTCTTGAGGACCTGAGATGACCCGTATCGGAACTCCATTGTCGCCAACCGCGACCCGCGTATTGCTGTGTGGCTGTGGTGAGTTGGGCAAGGAAGTGGTAATCGAGCTGCAACGCCTGGGCGTTGAAGTGATTGCCGTCGACCGTTACGCCAACGCGCCGGCCATGCAAGTTGCGCATCGCAGCCACGTTATCAACATGCTCGACGGCGCCGCCCTGCGTGCCGTGATCGAAGCCGAAAAGCCGCACTTCATCGTGCCGGAAATCGAAGCGATCGCCACCGCGACCCTCGTGGAGCTGGAAGCCGAAGGCTTCACCGTGATCCCGACCGCTCGCGCCGCGCAGCTGACCATGAACCGTGAGGGCATCCGTCGCCTGGCTGCCGAAGAGCTGGACCTGCCGACCTCGCCGTACCATTTCGCCGACACTTTCGAGGACTACAGCAAGGCCGTCCAGGATCTGGGCTTCCCGTGCGTGGTCAAGCCAGTGATGAGTTCGTCGGGCAAAGGCCAGAGCCTGCTGCGCAGCGCCGATGACGTGAAATCCGCTTGGGATTACGCTCAGGAAGGTGGCCGCGCCGGTAAAGGTCGCGTGATCATCGAAGGCTTTATCGACTTCGACTACGAAATCACTCTGTTGACCGTGCGTCACGTCGGCGGCACGACCTTCTGCGCACCCGTCGGTCACCGGCAGGAGAAGGGCGACTATCAGGAATCCTGGCAGCCACAAGCCATGAGCCCGATTGCCCTGGCCGAATCCGAGCGCGTTGCCAAAGCCGTCACCGAAGCACTGGGCGGTCGTGGCCTGTTTGGTGTCGAGCTGTTCATCAAAGGTGATCAGGTGTGGTTCAGCGAAGTGTCGCCGCGCCCGCATGACACCGGTCTGGTCACCCTGATTTCCCAGGACCTGTCGCAGTTCGCGCTGCACGCACGGGCGATCCTGGGCCTGCCGATTCCGTTGATTCGCCAGTTCGGGCCATCGGCGTCGGCGGTGATTCTGGTGGAAGGGCAGTCGACCCAGACTGCGTTCTCCAACCTCGGTGCTGCGTTGAGCGAACCGGATACGGCGCTGCGTCTGTTTGGCAAACCAGAGGTCAATGGCCAGCGCCGGATGGGCGTGGCGTTGGCGCGGGATGAGTCGATCGAAGCGGCTCGTGCCAAGGCAACCCGTGCTTCTCAGGCTGTCGTGGTAGAGCTGTAAACCGAGGCGCGGCAGGCTAGCTCCCACAGGGTTATTGGTTGGTCACAGATTTTGTGTACACCCAATTTCCATGGGGGAGCCAGCCTGCTGGCGATGCTTCTGCTTCAGGTCACCCGATTCAAATCGTTATGCCGCGTCTCCTTCAGGCACAGCACCGCAATCAAACTCAGCACCGCCGCCCCAGACACATACCCTCCGACATAACTCAGACCGCCCATCGCCACCAGTTTCTGCGCGAAAAACGGCGCCGCCGAGGCCCCGACGATTCCGCCGAGGTTGTAGGCTGCGGACGCGCCGGTATACCGCACATGAGTTGGAAAAAGCTCCGGCAGCAACGCGCCCATCGGTGCAAACGTCACGCCCATCAGAAACAGCTCGATGCACAGGAACAGCGCCACGCCCCAGGTCGAGCCTTGGGTCAGCAGCGGTTCCATCAAGAATCCCGACAGGATCGCCAAGACGCCGCCAATGATCAGCACCGGTTTGCGCCCGTAGCGGTCGCTGGCCCAGGCGGACAACGGCGTGGCGGCGGCCATGAACAGGACGGCGAAGCACAGCAGCCCAAGGAAGGTTTCGCGGCTGTAGCCGAGTGTCGACACGCCGTAGCTCAATGAAAACACCGTCGAGATGTAGAACAGCGCGTAGCACACGACCATCGACCCTGCCCCCAGCAACATCGGTACCCAGTACTGGCTGAACAGCTCGACCAACGGGATCTTCACTCGCTCCTGACGTGCCATGGCGTTGGCAAACACCGGGGTTTCGTGGAGTTTGAGGCGCACATACAGGCCCACCATCACCAGCGCGGCGCTGAGCAGAAACGGAATCCGCCAGCCCCAAGAGCGGAACTGCTCGTCATTCAGGGTCATGGCGAGCGTCAGGAACAGACCGTTAGCCGCCAGAAAGCCAATCGAGGGGCCGAGCTGCGGGAACATGCCGAACCAGGCGCGCTTGCCCTTGGGCGCATTCTCCGTCGCCAGCAGGGCCGCACCGCCCCATTCGCCGCCTAGCCCCAGTCCTTGGCCGAACCGCAGCACGCAGAGCAGGATCGGCGCCCAGGCTCCGATGCTGTCATAGCCCGGCAATACGCCGATCAACGTGGTGCACACACCCATCAATAGCAGCGAAGCGACCAATGTCGATTTGCGCCCGATGCGGTCACCGAAGTGCCCAAACAGCGCCGATCCCAAGGGGCGGGCGAGGAATGCGATGCCGAAGGTGAGGAACGCCGACAGCATCTGGGCGGTGCCGGAGGTCTGCGGAAAGAACACCGGACCGATCACCAGCGCCGCAGCGGTGGCATAGACGTAGAAGTCGTAAAACTCGATGGCGGTGCCGATAAAACTCGCCGTGGCCACGCGGGTGGCGGAGTTCGTCGGTTGGGTAGGCGCGTCGCTATAAGTCGTGCTGGTCGTCATGCGGTTATCCCTGACAGTCATGTGCCCCAGTGGAGCGAATTATTATGGTCGAACACCCAGGGATGTGGGAGTGAGGCGCGGCCGCTGTTCAAGGTAGGAACAGTCGTCGGTGTGGTGCGGAAAGTGCCGATGGTCTGGCCGGAACCTGCTGCGTGCGGGGTAAGCACGTGGTTCGGCCGGGGCTTGGGTAAGCGGATTCGATTATAGGAAGGTGGCTAACGATCTAACAAGGGGCTTGGGATTGGCGAGGTCTTTTTGGCGAGGGGGCGTTCCGACAAGCCTCTCGCCACGGTGTTATGTGTCCGACATCAAATCACTGTTGGAACGGAGCTGGTATGCCAGATCAAAACCTGAGTAACCCGATTGTCTTCCGTCTCCAGAATTTCCAGCCGATAACGCCCGATCTTCAGGCATACCGCACTTTCTGGAATGGTCTCCAGTGCCTCGGTCACCAAGCCGTTCAGGGTTTTCGGGCCGTCGCTGGGCAGGTGCCAGCCCAGGCTCTTGTTCAATTCGCGAATCGACGCCGCACCTTCGATCATCAGTCGGCCATCGGCCTGCGGGTGGATGTGCGGGTTGTCCAGGCTGTGCTGACTTTCGAATTCGCCGACGATTTCTTCGAGAATGTCTTCCAGGGTCACGATGCCAAGTACTTCGCCGTACTCGTCGACCACCATGCCCAGGCGCCGCTGCTGTTTGTGGAAATTCAAGAGTTGCAGTTGCAACGGCGTGCTTTCCGGCACGAAGTACGGTTCGTGGCTGGCGGCCAGCAACGCTTCCAGGGTCAGGCTCGCATCGGGTAGCAAGTGGCGGATCTGCCGGGTATTGAGCACGGCTTCGACCTGATTGATGTCGCTGTGAAACACCGGCAGGCGGGTGCGCTTGTTGTTGCGCAGTTGCTCGACGATCTCTGCGAGGGAGTCGTCGAGATTGATCCCGTCGACGTCACTTCGCGGCACCAGAATGTCGTTGACCGTGATGTTGTCGAGCGCGTGGATGCCCGTCAGCGGGTGAGGGCGGCAGACGGCTTCGTGATCGTCCTTACGCTCGCTGGGGCTCTCGTCTTCGCTCTGTTGCACCACCTTGACCTTGCGGGCAAACGGTCGCATCAGCAGCCGGGTGAAGCCATTGAGCAGCCAGGCGGCCGGGTAGATGATTTTCAGTGGCGCACCGAGCAGCGTGTTGCCCAGGGCCAGGACGGCGTCGGGATAGCGCACGGCGAGGGCGCGCGGCAGGTAGTCGGCGAACACCAGCAGTGCGATCCCGGCGCCCAGGCAGGCAATCCACGGGCCGTTTTCCGCCCAGATGAAGATCGCCAGCAAGGTGCTGATGACCACTGCCAGTGCGCGGCACAGGGTATTGCAGAAGATCAGGCTGTTGAGCGGGAAGCTGAGCTTCGCGACCGGTTTGTCGCTGGAACGCGAGGCGGTGCGCTGGGCCAGCAAGTGCTGTTGTGCGGATTCGATGGCGGTAAACAGCCCCGACCATAAAATCAGCAGGGCCAATACCGCGAGCATCGGCCCTATGGGCAAGTCGTCCATTAATGCCGCCCGTCAGATGTGCAGGATGTATTCACGGACCAGCTTACTGCCGAAGTACGCCAGCATCAGCAGGCAGAAACCGGCGAGGGTCCAGCGAATGGCCTTGTGTCCGCGCCAGCCGAGGCGGTTACGTCCCCATAGCAGCACGCTGAAGACGATCCAGGCCAGGCAAGCCAGCAAGGTTTTGTGCACCAGATGCTGGGCAAATAGGTTGTCGACAAACAGCCAGCCAGAGAGCAGCGACAACGACAGCAGGGTCCAGCCGGCCCAGAGGAAGCCGAACAGCAGGCTTTCCATGGTTTGCAGCGGCGGGAAGTTCTTGATCAGGCCCGACGGGTGTTTGTGCTTGAGCTGATGGTCTTGCACCAGCAGCAGCAAGGCTTGAAACATCGCGATGGTGAACATGCCGTAAGCGAGGATCGACAGCAGGATGTGCGCGAGAATGCCCGGCTCTTCGTCGATGACCTGCACCGTGCCGGCAGGGGCGAACTGCGCCAGCAGCACGGTGGCGGCACCGAGCGGGAACAGCAATATAAGCAGGTTTTCCACCGGGATCCGCGAACAGGCCAGCAGGGTCAGGGCGATGACCGCCGCCGCAATCAGGCTGGCGGCGCTGAAAAAGTCCAGTCCCAGGCCGATCGGGGTCAGCAGGTGGGCGAACAGGCTGGCACTGTGAGCCAGCACGGCAAGCACGCCAAGCGTGACCAGCAGGCGTTTGTTCGCCTTGGCACCAGTGGCCAGGCGAGTGCCTTGATAGATAGTCGCAGCGGCATATAAGCAGGCGGCGGCGAGGGTAGTCAGCATACTGGGTGACAAGGGGAGCATAAATCCTGTTAGGCAAGCCCGAAAGGCGCTGAGTTTGGCATAGAACCCCCGCAGCACGAAAGACCATGCAACCTGACGACGAGGTGTCCGCCAGACGCAGTCTTCGCTATAATCCGCGACCTGCCCACGCCGCAGGCTCGCCGAGCACATGTTTATTCCGGTCTGGGCCGCCATTATCCCGGTCTACACAGGGCCTGAAAGGATCGCGCAATGTTTGAAAACTTAACCGACCGTCTCTCGCAGACGCTGCGCCATGTCACCGGCAAGGCCAAGCTGACCGAGGACAACATCAAAGACACCCTGCGCGAAGTGCGCATGGCGTTGCTCGAAGCCGACGTCGCCTTGCCGGTGGTGAAAGACTTCGTCAATTCGGTCAAGGAACGCGCCGTTGGCACCGAGGTGTCTCGCAGCCTGACGCCGGGCCAGGCCTTCGTGAAGATCGTCCAGGCCGAACTCGAAAGCCTGATGGGCGCGGCCAACGAAGACTTGAACCTGAGCGCCGTTCCACCGGCCGTGGTCCTGATGGCGGGTTTGCAAGGTGCGGGTAAAACCACCACTGCCGGCAAACTCGCGCGTTTCCTTAAGGAGCGCAAGAAGAAGTCGGTCATGGTCGTGTCCGCGGACGTTTACCGTCCGGCGGCGATCAAGCAGCTGGAAATGCTCGCCGGTGAAGTCGGCGTCACCTTCTTCCCGTCCGACCTGAGCCAGAAACCGGTCGACATCGCGCAAGCGGCTATAAAAGAAGCAAAGCTCAAGTTTATTGATGTGGTCATCGTCGATACCGCCGGTCGTCTGCACATCGACGAAGAGATGATGGGCGAGATCAAGGCCTTGCACGCCGCGATCAACCCGGTCGAAACCCTGTTCGTGGTCGACGCCATGACCGGCCAGGACGCCGCCAACACGGCCAAGGCCTTCGGCGACGCCTTGCCGCTGACCGGTGTGATCCTGACCAAGGTCGACGGCGACGCCCGTGGCGGTGCCGCGCTGTCGGTTCGCGCCATCACCGGCAGGCCGATCAAGTTCATCGGTATGGGCGAGAAGAGCGATGCGCTCGAACCGTTCCACCCTGAGCGTATTGCTTCGCGCATCCTCGGCATGGGCGATGTGCTCAGTCTGATCGAGCAGGCGGAAGCGACCCTCGACAAAGACAAGGCCGACAAACTGGCCAAGAAGCTGAAGAAGGGCAAGGGCTTCGACCTCGAAGACTTCCGCGATCAGCTGCAACAGATGAAGAACATGGGCGGCCTCGGTGGCCTCATGGACAAACTGCCGAACATCGGCGGCGTCAATCTGGCGCAGATGGGCAATGCCCAGGGCGCGGCAGAGAAACAATTCAAGCAGATGGAAGCCATCATCAATTCCATGACCCCGGCCGAGCGCCGCGACCCTGAGCTGATCAGCGGTTCGCGCAAACGCCGGATCGCCATGGGTTCCGGCACCCAGGTGCAGGACATCGGTCGCTTGATCAAGCAGCACAAGCAGATGCAGAAGATGATGAAGAAATTCTCCGCCAAAGGCGGAATGGCCAAAATGATGCGCGGTATGGGCGGAATGTTGCCCGGCGGCGGCATGCCGAAAATGTAAAGAATTCGCGCAAGGGCTTGCTCTTGCGCAGCCCACACGGAAGTGGGATCTCCAGCAAACCCGCACTTGGCGGGAGCTGACTGGCCGTTTTCAACGACGGCTCTATAGCAAATCTTGATGGCGACCGGAAGGCCGCCGGAAAAAGTCATTTGCAAAAGTCCGGATATTCCTTAGAATATGCGGCCTTTCGGGCACCTATGCCCGCTGTGCCTTTAGATTTGCAGCACCGACTACAGGAACGATGTTCACATGCTAACAATCCGTCTTGCCCTTGGCGGCTCCAAAAAGCGCCCGTTTTACCA
Source organism: Pseudomonas sp. GW823-FHT02C02 (assembly GCF_058797635.1). NCBI lineage: Bacteria > Pseudomonadati > Pseudomonadota > Gammaproteobacteria > Pseudomonadales > Pseudomonadaceae > Pseudomonas > Pseudomonas sp. GW823-FHT02C02. The sequence goes on from NZ_JBXAJV010000005.1 coordinate 253,364, forward strand.
CTTGACCGTAACCGACAGCCGCAACCCGCGCGACGGTTCGCACAAGGAACAGGTTGGCTTCTTCAACCCTGTTGCTCGTGGTCAAGAAGTCCGTCTGTCCGTGAACCAAGAGCGCGTAGCCTACTGGCTGAGCGTTGGTGCACAACCTTCTGAGCGTGTTGCTCAGTTGTTGAAGGATGCATCTAAGGCTGCGGCCTGAGCAATATGAACGCGACGCCTGCCATTGCTGATGATTTGATCGTTATCGGCAAGATTTATTCTGTTCATGGCGTTCGCGGCGAAGTGAAGGTTTATTCCTTTACTGATCCGACTGAAAACCTGTTGCAGTACAAAACCTGGACGCTCAAGCGCGAAGGCAATGTGAAACAGGTCGAGCTGGTCAGCGGACGTGGGAACGACAAGTTCCTGGTCGCAAAGCTCAAGGGTCTTGATGATCGTGAAGAAGCTCGTCTTCTGGCCGGTTATGAGATCTGCGTGCCGCGCAACCTGTTCCCTGAATTGACCGACGGCGAGTACTACTGGTACCAGCTGGAAGGTCTGAAGGTTATTGATCAACTCGGGCAATTGCTCGGGAAAATCGATCATCTTCTGGAAACCGGCGCCAATGATGTAATGGTGGTCAAGCCTTGCGCTGGCAGCCTGGATGATCGCGAACGCCTGTTGCCCTATACGGAGCAATGCGTGTTGGCCGTCGACCTTGTCGCAGGCGAGATGAAGGTGGAATGGGATGCGGACTTCTAAGCGTGGCTAACTTGCGCGTAGAAGTGATCAGTTTGTTTCCCGAGATGTTCTCCGCCATCAGCGAGTACGGCATCACCAGTCGTGCGGTGAAACAGGGGCTGTTGCAGCTCACCTGTTGGAATCCGCGAGACTACACGACGGATCGGCATCACACTGTGGACGATCGCCCATTTGGCGGTGGTCCGGGCATGGTGATGAAGATCAAGCCCCTGGAAGATGCTCTGGTTCAGGCCAAGGCAGCAGCCGGGGAGGCGGCGAAGGTGATTTACCTGTCCCCCCAAGGCCGTCAACTGACTCAGTCGGCGGTACGCGAGTTGGCGAATCTGGATGCATTGATCCTGATTGCCGGCCGCTATGAAGGCATTGACGAGCGTTTTATTGAAGCTCATGTCGATGAAGAGTGGTCGATTGGCGACTATGTACTGTCTGGCGGCGAGCTGCCGGCGATGGTCCTGATCGATGCGGTTACACGACTGCTGCCTGGAGCTTTAGGGCATGCGGACTCCGCCGAGGAAGATTCCTTTACGGATGGTTTGCTGGATTGCCCGCACTACACCCGACCGGAGGTGTATGCGGATCAGCGTGTTCCCGACGTGTTGCTAAGTGGCAATCACGCGCATATCCGGCGTTGGCGTTTACAGCAGTCCCTTGGTAGGACCTTTGAACGACGCGCCGATCTTCTGGAAAGCCGCTCGCTTTCTGGAGAAGAGAAGAAGCTGCTCGAGGAATACATCCGCGAGCGGGACGATAGTTAACAACGTATCGATGGTAGATCCGACGATCTACCTTAGGAGCACAGCATGACTAACAAAATCATCCTTGCACTCGAAGCAGAGCAGATGACCAAAGAGATCCCTACCTTTGCCCCGGGCGACACCATTGTCGTTCAGGTGAAAGTGAAGGAAGGCGACCGTTCGCGTCTGCAAGCGTTCGAAGGTGTTGTTATCGCCAAGCGTAACCGCGGCGTAAACAGTGCTTTCACCGTTCGTAAAATCTCCAACGGTGTTGGCGTAGAGCGTACTTTCCAGACCTACAGCCCGCAAATCGACAGCATGGCCGTTAAACGTCGCGGTGACGTACGTAAAGCCAAGCTGTACTACCTGCGTGACCTGTCCGGTAAAGCAGCTCGCATCAAGGAAAAACTGGCTTAAGTCCAGCTTCCGATGCAGAAAAAAGCAGCCTACGGGCTGCTTTTTTGTTGCCTGCGATTTATCTTTCGTGACCGTACTGTCGGTCTTGCCTGAGCTTATATGCCCGCCATCGATCATCCATTGATAGACCAATTTCTCGACGCGCTGTGGCTGGAAAAAGGTCTTTCCGATAACACTCGCGATGCCTATCGCAGCGACCTGGCCTTGTTCAATGGCTGGTTGCAGGAAAAGGGTCTGGAGCTGATCAACGCCGGCCGCGAGTTGATCCTCGATCACCTGGCCTGGCGTCTGGAACAAAACTACAAACCCCGTTCGACGGCGCGATTCCTCTCCGGAGTGCGTGGGTTTTATCGTTATCTACTCAGGGAAAAGCTGATCGCGGTCGATCCGACCTTGCGCGTCGATATGCCCCAACTCGGTAGGCCTTTGCCTAAGTCTCTGTCGGAAGCAGACGTGGAAGCGCTGCTGAAGGCGCCGGACTTGAGCGAAGCTATCGGTCAGCGGGACCGCGCCATGCTCGAAGTGCTTTATGCGTGCGGCTTGCGGGTGACGGAGTTGATCAGCCTGACGCTGGAGCAGGTCAATCTGCGTCAAGGCGTGCTGCGGGTCATGGGCAAAGGCAGCAAGGAGCGCCTGGTTCCGATGGGCGAGGAGGCGATTGTCTGGGTCGAGCGATACATGCGCGATGGCCGCCAGGAACTGCTCGGTGGGCGTCCCAGCGATGTCATGTTCCCCAGCCAGCGCGGTGAGCAGATGACTCGCCAGACCTTCTGGCATCGCATCAAGCACCAGGCCAAGGTCGCCGGGATCGGCAAGTCGCTGTCGCCGCATACCTTGCGCCATGCGTTCGCCACGCACCTGCTCAACCACGGCGCGGACCTTCGGGTGGTGCAAATGCTGCTCGGCCACAGCGACCTGTCGACCACCCAGATCTACACCCACGTCGCCCGCGCACGCTTGCAGGACTTGCACGCCAAACACCACCCGCGCGGCTGACGGATGGAACAAATCACCGGTGGCGAGGGCGCTTGCTCCCGCTGGGGCGCGAAGCGATCCCAAAACTATGGACCACGGCTAATCAGGAAAATCGAGGTGCCTGTCTTACGACTGCTGCGCAGTCGAGCGGGAGCAAGCTCCCTCGCCACAACACGTGTTATCAGATACGCACCATTATGTGTGTTGCGTCAGGCGCATTCGGCCACAGGAGCCTTATGTGGTAGGCTTTGCCGGTTTGCACGATGGGCGGTTATGACCCGGTGTTTCGGCACGGGCGTTCTGATCGTCCCATTTGTCCGCCTTCAGGAGTTCTCATGCGTCTGACCCAGATTTTCGCCGCCGCAGCCATTGCGTTGGTCAGTACCTTTGCCGTCGCCGATGACGCGGCCGACAAAGCCATTCGTAAAAGCCTGGAAAATCTCCAGCTGGAAGTACCGGTAGAAAGCATCTCCGCCAGTCCGTTGCCGGGCCTGTATGAAGTCAAACTGCAAGGCAGCCGCGTGCTCTACGCCAGCGCCGACGGCCAATACGTGGTGCAGGGCTACCTGTTCCAGCTCAAGGACGGCAAGCCGGTCAACCTGACCGAGAAGACCGAACGTCTGGGCGTGTCCAAACTGGTCAACGCCATCCCGGTTGCAGAAACCGTGGTCTACCCGGCGATCGGCGAAACCAAATCGCACATCACCGTGTTCACCGACACCACCTGCCCGTACTGCCACAAACTGCACGCCGAAGTGCCTGAGCTGAACAAGCGCGGCATCGAAGTGCGTTACGTCGCGTTCCCGCGCCAGGGCCTGGGCTCGCCGGGTGACGAACAATTGCAAGCGGTCTGGTGCTCGAAAGACAAGAAAGCTGCCATGGACAAAATGGTCGACGGCAAGGAAATCAAGGCCGCCAAGTGTGATAACCCGGTTTCCAAGCAGTTCGCCCTCGGTCAGTCGATCGGCGTGAACGGCACACCGGCCATCGTTTTGGCTGACGGTCAGGTCATTCCGGGCTACCAGCCTGCGCCACAAGTCGCCAAACTGGCGCTGGGCGCGAAATAATTCGCATCGTCACGGCCAGCCTTTGACGATCATGGTCCGGCGGCACCATTTGCCGGGCCATTAATAGAGAGCCGCGAGCATGCGGCTGTTTTCACGGCCGGCCTTGAGTCGGCCGTTTTATGGGGAGTTCACAGTGAAACCGGTCAAAGTAGGCATCTGTGGGTTAGGGACCGTCGGTGGCGGTACCTTCAACGTACTTCAGCGCAACGCCGAGGAAATTGCTCGTCGTGCCGGGCGTGGAATCGAAGTGGCACAAATTGCCATGCGCACGCCAAAGCCTCAGTTCCAAACGACCGGTATTGCGATTACCAACGATGTCTTCGAAGTGGCCACGAACCCTGAGATCGACATCGTTATAGAGCTGATGGGCGGCTACACCGTTGCCCGCGAGCTGGTACTCAAGGCCATCGAGAATGGCAAGCATGTGGTCACCGCGAACAAGGCACTGATCGCCGTTCACGGTAATGAGATTTTCGCCAAGGCACGTGAGAAAGGCGTGATCGTGGCGTTCGAAGCGGCTGTGGCCGGTGGCATTCCGGTGATCAAGGCGATCCGTGAAGGCCTGTCCGCCAACCGCATCAACTGGGTCGCCGGGATCATCAACGGCACCGGCAACTTCATCCTCACCGAAATGCGCGAGAAGGGTCGCACCTTCGAAGACGTACTCGCCGAGGCGCAAGCCCTGGGTTACGCCGAAGCCGATCCGACCTTCGACGTTGAAGGCATCGATGCGGCCCACAAGCTGACGATCCTGGCCTCCATCGCCTTCGGCATCCCGCTGCAGTTCGACAAGGCTTACACCGAAGGCATCACCAAGCTGACCACCGCTGACGTGAACTACGCCGAAGCGCTGGGTTATCGCATCAAGCACCTCGGCGTCGCTCGCAGCACCGCGTCCGGTATCGAGTTGCGCGTGCACCCCACGTTGATCCCGGCCGATCGCCTGATCGCCAACGTCAACGGCGTGATGAACGCGGTGATGGTCAACGGTGATGCGGCCGGTTCGACCCTGTTCTACGGCGCGGGCGCCGGCATGGAGCCGACGGCTTCGTCGGTGATCGCCGACCTGGTGGACGTGGTTCGCGCCATGACCTCCGACCCGGAAAACCGTGTGCCGCACCTGGCCTTCCAGCCGGATTCGTTGTCGGCGCACCCGATCCTGCCGATCGAAGCGTGCGAAAGTGCTTACTACCTGCGCATTCAGGCGAAAGACCATCCGGGCGTACTGGCCCAGGTCGCGAGCATTCTGTCGGAGCGTGGCATCAACATCGAATCGATCATGCAGAAAGAAGTCGAAGAGCATGACGGTCTGGTGCCGATGATCCTGCTGACTCACCGTGTGCTGGAACAGCACATGAACGACGCGATCGCCGCGCTGGAAGCCCTGGCAGGCGTGGTCGGTCCGGTCGTCCGGATCCGCGTCGAGCACCTGAACTAAACAAAAGCAGCGGCAAGCTGCGAGCTTCAAGCGACAAGTCAAAGGCACTCTGGCTTTTACTTGCCGCTTGTAGCTTGAGACTTGAAGCTCAAACCAAAGGTTTGCCCCTATGCGTTATATCAGTACCCGCGGCCAGGCACCGGCCCTGAATTTCGAAGATGTCCTGCTGGCCGGTCTTGCCACCGACGGTGGTCTGTACGTCCCGGAAAACCTGCCACGTTTCACCCAGGAAGAAATCGCTTCCTGGGCTGGCTTGCCGTATCACGAGCTGGCCTTCCGGGTGATGCGCCCGTTCGTTACCGGCAGCATCCCTGATGCCGATTTCAAAAAGATCCTTGAAGAAACCTACGGTGTGTTCTCGCACAGCGCCGTGGCACCGTTGCGTCAGCTGAATGGCAACGAATGGGTGCTCGAGCTGTTCCACGGCCCGACCCTGGCGTTCAAAGACTTCGCCCTGCAACTGCTCGGTCGTCTGCTCGACTACGTGCTGGAAAAACGCGGCGAGCGCGTGGTCATCGTCGGCGCGACCTCCGGTGACACCGGTTCGGCCGCCATCGAAGGCTGCAAGCACTGCGAAAACGTCGACATCTTCATCCTGCACCCGCATAACCGCGTGTCCGAAGTGCAGCGTCGCCAGATGACCACCATCTTCGGCGAGAACATCCATAACATCGCCATCGAAGGCAACTTCGATGACTGCCAGGAAATGGTCAAGGCCAGCTTCGCTGACCAGAGCTTCCTCAAGGGCACGCGTCTGGTGGCGGTGAACTCGATCAACTGGGCGCGGATCATGGCCCAGATCGTTTACTACTTCCACGCAGCCCTGCAGTTGGGCGGCCCGGCGCGCTCGGTATCGTTCTCGGTGCCGACCGGCAACTTCGGCGACATCTTCGCCGGTTACCTGGCACGCAACATGGGCCTGCCGATCAACCAGTTGATCGTCGCCACCAACCGCAATGACATCCTGCACCGCTTCATGAGCGGCAACCAGTACGTCAAGGAAACCCTGCACGCCACGTTGTCGCCGTCGATGGACATCATGGTGTCGTCGAACTTCGAGCGTCTGCTGTTCGATCTGCACGGTCGCAACGGCGCAGCGATTGCCGGTTTGATGGACAGCTTCAAGCAGGGCGGCGGTTTCAGCGTCGAACAGGAACGCTGGACCGAAGCCCGCAAATTGTTCGATTCCCTGGCCGTGGATGACGCGCAAACCTGCGAAACCATTGCCGAAGTCTACGAGCAAACCGGCGAACTGCTGGATCCGCACACCGCCATCGGCGTGAAGGCCGCGCGCGAATGCCGTCGTAGCCTGGATATTCCAATGGTGATCCTCGGCACGGCCCATCCGGTCAAATTCCCGGATGCAGTGGAGAAAGCCGGCGTAGGAAAAGCGCTTGAACTACCTGCACATCTTTCTGATTTGTTCGAGCGAAATGAGCGTTGCACCGTGTTGCCGAATGATTTGAAAGCCGTGCAGGCCTTTGTCAGTCAGCATGGCAACCGCGGCAAGCCGCTGTAACCACTCAAAGCTGTCACATTTTGAAGCCCGTCTCCTGACGGGCTTTCTCATTTCTGCATGCCACACTTGTCGTGTTTTCGCCCCAGAAAGGATGGGCGAGTTGATTGCGAAGGAAGTGGTAATGCGGTTTTTCAGAGGGTTCAAACCAGCCGTGTGCTGGATGTTTTTGATCGGCGTCCTGGGCTTGGATCAAGCAGGGACGGCCGCGCAATTGGCGACGCCCGAGTCCAGGGGGGCGGGCGTCGGCGCAATCATCGAACTGGATGCTCAGGAACTGAGGTGGGTTGCCGAGCATCCGCAAGTCATCGTCTCGTCGGTGCAATACCCGCTTTATCTGTTCAAGGATGAACACGGTCAGTGGAGCGGTCTGAACAACGATCTGCTCAATCGCATCAGTGCCATGACGGGTTTGCAGTTTGTTCACGAGGAGTCGTTTTCCACCGACCAACTGCTCGGGCGTCTGGAAAGTGCCGAGGCGGACATGAGCACAACGCTGGCGATGAATGACGAGCGTAAGGCGTTCCTGGATTTCAGTCATGCGTTCGGTGGCGCTGGATGGGTGTTTGTCGGACGGGCAGACGCACCGGTCGTGCACTCCCTGGCGCAGTTGGCGAAAAGAGTGCTGGTGTTGCCGGCCCGGCACGCACTCGAAGGCACGATTCGCCGCGACTACCCGGCGATAGAGTTGCGCACGGTCAAGACTTACGCCGAGGCCAGGGCGCTGGTTGAAAGTGGTGAAGCCTTTGCCACCATCGAAAATGAAATCGGGGCGCAGCTCTATCCGTTGGGGCAACTCAAGGTCGGCCGGGCCGTGGAGGGCAAGTGGGAGGCTGATCACCTCGCGGTACGCAAAGGCCAGTCGCCGCTGCTGAGCATTCTCAACAAGGCGCTTGAGGCCTTCCCTGCGGCCGACTTGCGGGCCATTCGCCTGAAATGGCTCAGCGGTATCGCGCCCGTCGAGTCGCCTTCTCGCTGGCGGCAGCTGACTCACTGGTTTTGCTGGGGCATGTTTATCGTCAGCCTGTTCGGTCTGCTTTCCTTGCTCTGGAATCGCAGGCTCGCGGCACTGATCAAGCAGCGCGCAGACGCTGAGAAGGGGCTGGGCGATCAGCTTGCGTTCCAGCATGCGTTGATCGACGCCATGCCCGATCCGATGTTTGTTCGTGATCTGCAAGGGCGTTTGATCATGTGCAACAAAAGTTATGAGGAGAGCCTCTGCACCCGTTTTGACCAGGTTCAAGGGCGACGGCTGGTTGAGCTCGATGTCCTGCCGGCGGAAACCGCAGCGCTGCTGCATGCCGAATTCATGGCGCAGATGGAGACTCGAAAGCCACGCTTCAGTGAACGTCAATTGCTGTTCAACAACGGGGTCAGGGACATCTACCAATGGACGGTGCCGTTCTACAGCGTCGACGGCCAATTGCGAGGGTTGCTGGGGGGATGGACTGATATCGGTCACCGGACAAGGCACCTGTGAACAGGCTGTTTTTTCCCTGTCATCTTTTCCGTGCATGCTCTATCGACCAGGGACGCCGACGCGTCTGCACCTGGAATCCAGAACTTTCTTCTCGGGTCGGTGGTCATTTACTGTGAACACACCCCAGGCACTTTGTTTTCGGACTATTGAGTGGTGATCGAGATGGAAAGTATCAGTCTATTGCTCGGTGAGGCTCTGAGCCCGTATCAGGTCAAGCTGACCCCGTCGGGCGCCCATGGCGAATGCCTGGTGACACTGAAGAATGCGACCGGCGCGATCGTGGTCGAACGGGCGTTCAACCAAGCCCAGTTAACCGATTACCGTCTGCTGACGGATGTCGTCGACGGCTTGCACCGCGACGTGCTGATTGCCGAAGGACGGCTGGAACCCTGCGTCATCGCGGCGCTGCGCAATGCGACTCAGGATAAGGTCCTGGCCAGTCGAAATTGAATTGTTCTTTTGTGGGAACCTTCCTGCGCTCAGGTCGTCAGACCATGTAACAGCAGGATCAAGCATTGTGCTCCGGTGCTTGTAGCTTGCTGCCACTGGTCTTTATGTAGGCCACGTTTAACCCCGAGTCGTCTCCCCACTTCTCGGGGTTTCTTTTGCCTGCGATTTGTCATTGCCCAGCCTGATTCTCGAAAAAGGCTTTGGCTTCTTTCAGGTAGTCGTTGCGTCTTTCGGGGTCCAGCCACTCAGCGTACAGCTGGTCCAGTCGCTCATGGGGCAGGGTGCGTAACAGTTCATTGATCTCTTGGATGGCCTTGCGGCCCTGGACTGTACCGGAGCAGCCAATGTGCCCCGACAGGTATTTGCCCGTGCCCTTCACCGGGTAAAATTCCAGCTGATCGTCGGCGATGTGCTCTCGATTAGCCTGATAGCGAATTTCCGGCCAGTACCCCAGAACCATTTGCAAACGGCCCAGGCGCTGCATCTGCAACAGACTGGCAAGGGCATCGTTGCCGTAATGGGGAGCCAGTGCGTCCGGTGGCGCCAGTTTCAGCAGCGTGTCGAGGACTTGGCCGTAACTGCGCTCGGCGACGACCCCGATTTTCTTTTGGCCACTGGCCAGCAGAGCCGCAAGATCGACTTCGCCGTCGATCAGAAAAGGATCCAGCTGCGCGCGGTCTTCCCGGCGGACGACAAGTCCATTGCTCACCGCGCGGAAGGCCGGAATGGAGAACGCAATCCATTGTTCGCGCTCTTTGGTCCAGACCAGTGACGGATCGCAGGTAAACGATTCTTCGCGGAGCATTTGCATGGCGCGGGCCCGGTTGACTCGCATCAGGGTGTGCTCGTATTGCGGCATCCCGGCTATCAACAGCGGCAGGATCTGATCGACAATCCCCTGACCTTTTTTCGGACCTTCAAAGATCATCGTGGGTGGCAAGTCGCGGAGTAACCAGATCAGCGTCGCTTTGGGTTGTGCCCAAACGGGTGTCGCCAGCGCGGCCAATAGCCCCAATACCGCCGCTGTACGCCAGTTGCGGGTGTTGTGAGTGGCTGTTGAAAGCAGGCGTTTCAGCTTAGATGGCCCCGTCTTCGCGCAGCTTGGCAATCTGTTGCGGGTCGTAACCAAGATCGTTGAGTACCTGCGCGTTGTGCTCGCCTAACTGCGGCCCGACCCATGCGCAATCGCCGGGTGTCTCAGAGAGTTTCGGCACAATCCCCGGCATCTTGAAGTCTTTGCCGTCCGGCAGCTTGGCCTGCATGAACATTTCCCGGGCCAGATACTGCGGATCACTGAACATGTCTTCGGCGCTGAAGATCCGACTGACAGGCACATCGGCCTGATTCAGCTGCGTGAGCACGGTGTCCAGCGGCTGCGAATTGACCCAGCGATCGATCACCCCGTAAATCTCGTCACGGCGGCTGTCGCGGCCATCATTGCTGGCCAGCGCCGGGTCGTTGGCCAGGTCTTCGCGACCGATGACCAGCATGAAGCGTTTGAAGATTGCATCGCCATTGGCGCCTATCTGCACATGCTTGCCGTCGGCGCTGGTGTGAATCGAGGAGGGCGTGATGCCTGGCATGATGTTGCCGGTGCGCTCGCGAATGAAACCGAACACATCGAACTCCGGCACCATGCTTTCCATCATGGCGAAGATTGCTTCATACAGCGCCACGTCCACCACCTGGCCCTGGCCACCGTTGACCTCGCGGTGACGCAACGCCATCAGTGCGCCAATCACACCCCATAGCGCGGCAATCGAGTCACCGATGGAAATCCCGGTGCGCACCGGTGGCCGGTCTTCGAAACCGGTGATGTAGCGCAGGCCGCCCATGGATTCACCAACGGCGCCAAAACCGGGTTGATCCTTCATCGGCCCGGTCTGGCCGAAGCCCGACAGCCGTACCATCACCAGTTTCGGGTTGAGGGCGTGCAAGACGTCCCAGCCCAGGCCGAGTTTTTCCAACACGCCAGGGCGAAAATTCTCGATCAGGATGTCCGCTTCGGCCAGCAGCTTTTTCAGGATTGCCAGGCCGTCAGGGTGTTTCAGGTTCAGGGTCAGGGATTTTTTGTTGCGGGCCTGGACGAACCACCACAGCGAGGTGCCTTCGTAGAGTTTTCGCCATTTGCGCAGCGGATCGCCGCCGTCGGGGGATTCGATCTTGATTACTTCGGCGCCGAATTCACCGCAAATGCGCGAGGCAAACGGGCCGGCGATCAAGGTGCCCAATTCGATGACTTTCAGACCTGAGAGCGGTTTGGCGGTGAGCGGCATGCTGGATCCTGTAGGACAAAGGCTGAGCGGATATAGCCTTTTAACATAGCCCAACGTCAGAGGACCAAGGTTGATCGCCTTCTATTCGTTGATTGCCTACTGCATCGGTTAGACTTGCCGCCTTTCCTCGTATCAAGAAGCCCGTTCATGGCCCAGCCGTCCACGACCTACAAGTTTGAACTGAACCTCACCGACCTCGACCGCAGCGTCTACGAGAGCGTGAAGCAGACCATCGCCCGTCACCCTTCGGAAACCGAAGAGCGCATGACCGTGCGGCTGCTGGCCTACGCCTTCTGGTACAACGAGCAACTGTCGTTCGGTCGCGGTCTGTCAGACGTGGATGAACCGGCCCTGTGGGAAAAGAGCCTGGACGACCGTGTCCTGCACTGGATCGAAGTCGGCCAGCCGGACGCCGATCGCCTGACCTGGTGCTCGCGCCGTACCGAGCGCACCAGCCTGTTGGCTTACGGCAGTCTGCGCGTCTGGGAAACCAAAGTGATCCCCGCGATCAAGAACCTGAAAAACGTGCACATCGCAGCCGTGCCTCAGGACATCCTGGAAACCTTGGCCAAAGACATGCCCCGCGTTATCAAGTGGGACGTGATGATCAGCGAAGGGACGATTTTCGTCACCGACGACCGGGGTCAGCATGAAGTCCAGTTGCAGTGGCTGAGCGGCGAGCGCGGCTGATTTTTCGCCGTTTGTCCGTTTGATCCGGTTTTATCCTACGTATTCAAGAGAAGCACCTGTCACCCCATGCGCATCGAACCTCGCCTGTTGCCCGACACCCTGCCATTCCTCGGCGATCTGCCGCCGCTGCTGACGCGTCTTTACGCGGCGCGTGGCGTGCAATCCGAGGCGGAACTGGACAAGAGCCTGGCGCGGTTGATCCCGTTCCAGCAGCTCAAGGGCATGGATGCGGCGGTGGATTTGCTGGTCACGGCGTTGGAACAGCGCCAGCGGATTCTGATTGTCGGCGACTTCGACGCCGATGGCGCGACCGCCAGTACCGTGGGCGTGTTGGGTTTGCGGCTGCTGGGCGCGGCACATGTCGATTATCTGGTGCCGAACCGCTTCGAGTATGGCTATGGCCTGACCCCGGAAATCGTTGAGGTGGCGCTGACGCGCACGCCGCAGTTGCTGATTACGGTGGACAATGGCATCTCCAGCGTCGAAGGCGTGGCGGCAGCGAAAAAGGCAGGCCTGAGCGTGCTGGTCACCGACCACCACCTGCCCGGCGACGAACTGCCGTTAGCCGATGCCATCGTCAATCCGAACCAGCCGGGGTGCGAATTTCCGAGCAAGGCACTGGCCGGCGTCGGGGTGATTTTCTATGTATTGATGGCCCTGCGCGCACGCTTGCGTAGCCTCGGCTGGTACGCGAGCACGCCGCAGCCGAACATTGGCGAGCTGCTGGACCTGGTGGCGCTGGGCAGCGTCGCCGACGTGGTGCCGCTGGATGCCAACAATCGGATTCTGGTGCACCAGGGCCTGGAGCGGATTCGCGCCGGCCGCGCCCGTCCGGGCATCAAGGCGATTCTCGAAGTCGCCAAGCGCGAACCGGCACGCATCACCTCGACCGACCTGGGCTTCATTGTCGGCCCGCGCCTGAATGCGGCGGGGCGCCTGGATGACATGAGCCTGGGCATCGAATGCCTGATCACCGACGACGCCGGGTTGGCGCGGGAAATGGCCGTGCAGCTTGACGGCATGAACCAGGACCGCAAATCCATTGAGCAGGGCATGCAGCGTGAAGCGCTGGCTCAGCTCAAGGATTTGCCGGTCGAATCGATGCCGTTCGGCCTGTGCCTGTTTGATCCCGAGTGGCACCAGGGCGTCATCGGCATCCTCGCTTCGCGTATGAAAGAGCGCTATTTCCGTCCGACCATTGCCTTTGCCGATGCTGGCGATGGTTTGCTCAAAGGGTCAGGGCGTTCGGTTCAGGGCTTTCATATTCGTGACGCCTTGAGTGTGGTGGCCGCGCAGCATCCGAACCTGATCAGCAAGTACGGCGGCCACGCCATGGCGGCCGGTCTGACCTTGCCGGAAGCAAATTTTCCGTTGTTCGCCGAGGCCTTTGACGCTGAAGTGCGCCGGCAATTGCGCGAAGAAGACCTGACCGGGCGTCTGCTGTCGGACGGGGTTTTGGCGGTCGAAGAATTCCATCTCGAACTGGCCCGTGCGCTACGCCATGCCGGACCTTGGGGGCAGCACTTCCCTGAACCTTTGTTTCATGGCGTGTTTCAGTTGGTTGAGCAGCGCGTCGTCGGCGAGCGACACCTCAAAGTGGTGCTCAGAAGCGAATGTGGCTCGGTGAAGCTCGATGGCATTGCCTTCGGCATCGACCGCGACATTTGGCCGAATCCGACCATCAAGTGGGTGGAATTGGCCTACAAACTCGACCTCAACGAGTTTCGCGGGAACGAGACGGTGCAGCTGATGATTGCCCACATCGAACCGCGTTGAGCCCTTCGCGAGCAGGCTCACTCCTACAGGATTTGCACAAAACCTGTGGGAGCGAGCCTGTTCGCGATAGCGATCTTTCTGACACCGAATCCCTCGGAACCCTCCCTCATCCCCCGATGTCGACTAGGCTCTAAGCACTGCTTGATTATCCTTGTGACGTCTTGTCCAATTTTTGCCCGCGGGGGCGGGTGCTGCGCCTTTTTCCTGTCACTCGTCGACTTTTCAAACAGAACCCTGGAGCCTGCCCACTGATTCGAGAGGTGCCCCATGAGTCTGCTGCTTGAACCCTATACCCTTCGTCAATTGACCCTGCTCAACCGCATTGCCGTATCACCGATGTGCCAGTACTCCAGCGTCGATGGGCTGGCCAATGACTGGCACCTGGTCCACCTCGGCAGCCGCGCCGTCGGCGGGGCCGGCCTGATTTTTACTGAAGCCACGGCGGTCACGGCCGACGGGCGCATCACCGCCGAGGACCTCGGCTTGTGGAATGACGAACAAATCGAACCCCTGCAACGCATCACGCGCTTCATCGCCGCTCAGGGCGCGGTGGCCGGTATTCAACTGGCGCACGCCGGGCGCAAAGCCAGCACCCATCGGCCGTGGATCGGCAAGCATGGCAGCGTCAAACCCGAAGACGGCGGCTGGGTGCCGGTAGGGCCGTCGCCGATTGCTTTCGACCCGCAGCACACACATCCCAAGCAGCTGGATGAAAGCGAGATTGCTGAGGTCATTCAGGCCTTTGTCGCCTCAGCCAAGCGAGCGCTGACTGCCGGTTTCAAAGTGGTCGAAGTCCATGCCGCTCACGGTTACCTGCTGCATCAGTTTCTTTCGCCCCTGAGCAATCAGCGACGCGATCAATATGGCGGTTCGTTCGAGAACCGGATTCGGCTGGTGCTGCAAGTCACCGAGGCGGTGCGTGCTGTCTGGCCGGAAGAGTTGCCGGTGTTTGTGCGAGTGTCGGCCACCGATTGGGTGGAAGATGGCTGGAACCCTGATGAAACAGTGGAGTTGGCGCGGCGCCTGAAAGATCTGGGTGTGGACCTGATTGACGTCTCGTCGGGCGGTACGGCGGCCAACGCCGAAATTCCTACAGGGCCGGGTTACCAGACCCGATTTGCCGAACGGGTGCGCAAGGAGTCAGGCATCGCCACCGGTACGGTCGGAATGATTACCGAACCGGCCCAGGCCGAACACATCTTGCGCACCTGCCAGGCGGACATCATCTTCCTTGCGCGGGAACTGTTGCGCGATCCGTATTGGCCGCTGCATGCCGATGATGATCTGGGCGGTCGCAAGGCGATCTGGCCGGCGCAGTATCAGCGGGCGACCCATCGGGATCAGCCGATTCATGAGTCGGATTTGCGTGACTGAATTCGGCTGTAAAAGCAAAAAGCCCCGATCGATGTGATCGGGGCTTTTGTGTTTCTGTGCCGAAACATTTGTCGTCTGTCAGACCGTCTTCGCGGGCAAGCCTCGCTCCTACAGTTGATCGCATGCGCTGGTAGGAGCGAGGCTTGCCCGCGAAGACGGCCCAGACAACCTCTTGTTATCAGGTGTACTTACGCTTATCCGGCGCTGGCGGGAAATACTGGTACAACCAGGTCTCGCTCAACGTCCGGTCATTAGTGCGAATGAACAACCGCAGCTCAACCGGCGCCACGCTGTCATTGGTCGGGTACCAATCGAAGGTAATCCGATAGCCCTTGATGTCATCCAGCACCAGCACGTTGAAATCCTTCACCTCGCCGTTCGAGCAGGTCACCACGGGCTCGATCCCCGCGCCTTCCGGCAAGCGATCCAGGCCGCCACCGTTGAAGTCCACGGCAAAGCGTCGAGCCCAGACTTCCGGGTAATGCTCGCCCGGCGCCCAACCTTCGATAAACCCGCCCATGCCCGAACGGGTCGCATTGACCCGCGCCAGCGGCGTGCTCACCGGTGGCAGGGCGCTCCAGTAGAGCTTGTAGCCGTAGTTCAGGGAATCACCGGCCGCGACCGGCTTCTTCGGAGTCCAGAACGCGACGATGTTATCGAGGGTTTCGCCGGTTGTAGGAATTTCCAACAGATCGATAGAGCCTTCGCCCCACGCGGTCGTAGGTTCTACCCACAGGCTTGGACGCTTGCTGTACCAGTCAACGGTGTCCTGATAGTTGGCGAACTCGTGATCGGTCTGCACCAGGCCGAAACCTTTCGGGTCGGTGTCGGCGAAGGCGTTGAACTGCAGGGTCGCCGGGTTGTTCAGCGGACGGCAGATCCACTCGCCGTTACCGCGCCACATGGCCAAGCGATCCGAGTCGTGGATTTGCGGGTGAATGGTGTCGCACATGCGGCGCTCGTGGGTGCCGCAGCTGAACATGCTGGTCATCGGTGCGATGCCCAGTTGTTCGATGGCGGTGCGCGCGTTGATGTGGGCGTCAATCTCCATCACCACGCGTTCGGCCTGGCAATCGATGTCAAATCGATAGGCGCCAGTGGCGCTCGGCGAATCCAGCAGCGCGTAGACCACAAAGCGGGTGCTGTCCTTGCCCGGCGTCTCGAACCAGAACTTGGTGAAGTCCGGGAATTCCTCACGCTTCTTGGCGTAGGTATCGACGGCCAGGCCGCGGGCCGACAGACCGTACTGGCCAGTGGCGTCTACCGCACGGAAATAACTGGCGCCGAGGAAGGACAACACATCGTGTCTGTCCAGTTCCGGGGCCTTGAACAGCTTGAACCCGGAAAACCCCAGGTCGCCGGTGAGCTGCTTGGTGTCGACCGTGGTTTTTTCATAGTTGAACAGGGAAGGGCGGAAATGCACTTCCCGGGCCTGGCGGGTCTTGGGATCGACGCTGTACATGCGCACCGGCTGCTTGAAGCCCATGCCGACGTGGAAGAACTGCACGTCCAGCTGACCGTTCAAGTCTTTCCACAGCGAGTGGTTGCCGTCGTAGCGGATCGCGTTGAAATTCTGCGGCGTCATGGTCGCCAGCGTCGGCGGCAGCACCTGCTTGGTGTCCTGATAGCGATTGCCGGCGAGTTGCTTGGCCTGAATCTTCAGCGTCTCGAAATCGAACGCCTGGGCTGCGCCATCAGCGGTGCCGCTGGCCGCCCAGGCACGGGAGGCGAGCAGGCCGGTGGCCGACAAACCGGTGTAGGCAGCGATGGCCATGGACGCTTTGAGCAAATTCCTGCGATGCATAAGTACAACCTGTCGTGAACAATCCCGCGCCGTTCCTGGCACGTGCTGGATCAAAAATATCGGTTCGGACATGCCTTCGGCCAAACGCAACGGACTTTAAACAGATAACAAATAGCTTAAACCGTTCGGTTGCAGAGAAAAAATGATTGGTAGCACTTTGATGATGCGGCAATGAAACAAGAAATGTCGGTGAATTTTTCCGACAGCACTTTCTGATTTATAGGGCATTTCTGCTTTTTTTGACTAATTACTCTAAAAACCGCTTTTCAGCGCCGGGAATGTTCCTATCCTGTGTTCATGACCGGTTTCTGCCCTTCAGGCCGGCGGCTAATAAAAGGATAGGGCGATGCGGTTTTTGAAGTTTTCTCGGGCTTATAGAAGGACATCGTCCATGACGAAAGTACAAGGCATCACAGAAATGTTGGGAATCTTCCCTTGCCTGGCCACCGGGCGGCGAAGGCATCGCCTCAGTTCGGACGAAATGAAGCTGCTGGAGCGGTATCGCGAGTTGTCGGAAAACGACCGGATTGCGATGCGGTATCTGGTGGATGCGATGCGGAGTGTTTCGCGGTTTTGAGCGCTAAGCCAAGGGGCGGACTGTAAAGTCTGCCCCTCTTTCATTTTTCACCCTGCCTTCAACTGCAAGTGCCCACGATCGTGAACGGTCGCTGTGCCTGCATCAGATCCGGCATGTCGCGCCACTTGATCCAGGCTTGATGCTGCCAGTGCAGCAGCGGCACCGAGATGCCTGCCCACTGCAACGAACTCAGGCTTGGAATGTTATCCACAGCCGCTTCCGACTCGCGCAGCGTTGGGATGACTTCGTTGCTTAGCCACTGACGCAGGTTTCGGTTTTCCGGGATGAAATGGTGGACTAGCAATGCATACATTCCCGATTCGCTGACCATCAACGATTCGACGGTTTTGCCATCCTTCAGCAACCAGACGTATCGGCGTTGATCGGGATCGAGTTTCAGGGTGAGACGTTGGTCCAGCGCACGGCCCATCAAGCGACCGAGGTCCTGGACGCAGAACCAGGCTTGGTTGTCCTGCATGAAGGCGTGGAGGAAGCGGTTGTGGCGGGTGAAGATGGCAGGGATGAAATGAGGATAGGTTTCAGACGGATTCAGCGTGTGCTTGAGCATTTTTCGACTCCATGTTGAAAAGGGAGCCGCCACTAATCCTTCGACAGATTATGGGTGGCGGACCGTGCGGCGTTCGAAGTCGGGACATTCTCGATCAACATGCAAGCCAAGAGGCCCGCGCCACACGGCCCACCATAAAGCAAAACTGAAAGGCAAAAAATTGCCCCAGTTCATATGGGGGCGCGGATGCGCCATGTTGATGATTTACCGGCTTCGACACCGGGTCGCTGATTTGGCAGCGACGAGGTAAAGCCTATCGTTCAGGCGCTCGCGGCGCCAAGTCTACTCTGGCGCCGCGAGCTGTAGGAATTGGAGTCTTCACCGGAAGGCTTGATCTGTAGGAATTTCCTGTTTTTGCCTGAAGTGCGCTGAAGCAGCATCGTCGCCCTGGTTTTTCCTATAGGTTTTTCCGCTTTCAGGAACGAACTGCAGGTTTGCTACATGTTGATCGAATTTTCAGTTTCCAATTACCGCTCCTTCCGTGACAAGCAAACCCTGTCCATGGCAGCAACGCCGCGCCTGAGCAAAAAGCGCAACCTTTTCAAGTCGCCGGTGAATGGAGAAAAACTGCCGGACTTACTGAAGATCGCTGCGATATACGGGCCGAACGCGTCGGGTAAATCGTCGCTGATCCGGGCGATGGGAATTATGGGAAGCTTGCTCGCTGCGCCTCCGACCTCAAATGAGGAATCGCTACCGGTTTCCCCGTTTCGTTTTGACCCGCAGCTTAACGACGAGCCAAGTTGTTTCGAATACAACTTTATTCAAGGCTCACTCCGCTATCGGTTTTTACTGCGAATGACGGCGCAGCGAATCATCGAGGAACACCTCGTCTCTTATCCGAAAGGAAAGGAGACGCTGTTATACCAGCGTTGTTTGGGGGAGGAGGGTGAGCAGTACGTGTTTGGCTCAAGCCTTGACGGAGGAAAAGAGGTTCACAATGCCTGGCGGCGTTTGACCAGCCCGAAGATGTTGTTCATTGCACAGGCCGTCGCGAACAGCAGCGAAGAGCTGACGCAGTTGCGAGAGCCTTTTAGCTGGTTTCAATCCGGGCTTCTCGTCATCGAGCAGAACAACATGATGGGGTTGTCGGCAGCCTCCATCCGGTTTCTTCAGATGGCATCGGACTACACGTGCAACTTGAGAGACTTTCTACTAGAGGTAGATATTCCAGTCTCGGACATTCAGCTCAATTCTGATGCAGACGCTGCTCCAGCCAGCAGAAAACTCACGCTCAAAGAATTCTTCGCCGCGGCGCGAAAAGACAAAGTGACCCTGACGCACACGAGTCATCTTGGAGATGCGGAGTTTGATTTTTCAGAAGAGTCTGGTGGCACAAAAAACCTGATTGGATTCTGGTTGCCCTGGTTCATGATCAATCACACAGACGGGAGCGGGATACTGGCCGTCGATGAGTTGGACAGCAGCCTTCATCCAGCAATAGTGGCTGATCTGATTGGAAAACATCTGGACAGCGGGCAGAACACCCAGCTGATTTTCACGACTCACGACACGCATCTAATGGATACCCAAACGCTGCGGCGCGATCAATTCTGGATCACCGAGCGTGATGCCAACGGCGCAACCTGTCTTTTTTCCGTTCACGATTTTGATGGGCGCGAGGGAGAAGACGTCGAGAAGCGGTACTTCGAAGGCCGTTACCGTGGTTTGCCGTTGATCAGGCGGAGGTGACCATGGTGCGCACGACACGCTTATTTGATCGAAAGAAATCACGGTTCAAACCGCAACCCAAGGTGCTGATCCTTTGTGAGGACAGTCAGTCAGGTAAGCGATATCTGGAGGATGCGGCCTTTCACTTTCGTGCCAATGCTCAGGTTGAAGTTGCCCATTGCGGCGTGACTCATCCTAGCGGGATTGTCGAAAGAGCAATTGCACGGCAAAGAAACTTCGATAAGGTTTTTTGTGCCTTGGACCGTGACACTCACCTTTGCTTCGACCGTGCGGTCGACTTGGCAAAACCGCATCCCAAGATAAAAGTGATAGCGTCTTTTCCCTGTTTCGAGTTTTGGTTGCTACTGCACTTTGGCTACAACAGAAAGCCATTCGCTGCTGCAGGTGGAAAATCCCCTGGCGAACTTGTTACCAAGAGTCTTAGGGGCCAACCTCTGATGGAGAATTATGAGAAGGGTAAAAATGTCAGTCATTTTGATCTGTTGAAGGGAGAGCCTTTCAATACAGCGAGGGTACTTGCTCCTCGAATTCTTCTCGATGCTGTTAACAGCGGTGAGCTCAATCCAAGTACTGAAATCCATCTGTTGATGGATGAGTTTGAAGTCCTTTCCGCGCCTCAATCGATCTAACTTCGTAACAACTCGCCCCGGTGCCACAACCAGCCCCGGGGCGAAATCAATTACCGACTAACCTTCCACGCATCCCCCGCCGGCGCAGTCCCGTGGTCATACGGCTTGGCCAACCACATGTACAACAACCCCAACCCAATAACGATCGCTGTACTCAACACCATCGCATAGTTGATGTACCACGCCGCATCCGGTGTGCGCGGCCAGGCCATGTTGATGATCGCGCCGACACCGTAAACCAGCGCGCCGACGTTCACCGCCCAACCCCAACCGCCGAGGGTGAATTTGCCGCTTGGTTTCCAGCCTTTCAGGCGTGCGTATAGCGCGGCGAGGACGATCATCTGGAACGCCAGATAGATGCCGATCGCCGCGAAACTGACGATGGTGGCCACCGCATCTTGCAGGAAGAAGCCGAGAATGATGATCAGGGCCGGCAGGACGCCGGACACGAACAGCGCAGCCACAGGCACTTGGGTCGTAGGGGAAATCTTCTTCAGCAGTGAACTGCCAATGACCATTTCATCTCGGGCGTAGGAGTACAGCAGACGACTCGCCGCCGCTTGCAGGCTGATGACGCAGGAGATGAAGGAAATCATCACCACGCCCATGACCACTTTCGAGCCGACCGGGCCGAAGGCGTTGTTGAGGATGGTGGTGACCGGGTCTTTGTCGGTGCCGTTGATTACCGCTTGCATGTCCGGCACGGCGAGGATCAGCGCCAGGCAGGCGAACATCGCCGCGATGCCGCCGATGTAGATGGTCATGCGCATGGCCACCGGAATCTGCTTGCTTGGGTTAGGGGTTTCTTCGGCCACGTCGCCGCAGGCCTCGAAGCCGTAGTACAGGAACATCCCCGCCAGCGAGGCGGTGAGGAAGGCCGGCAGGTACGAGCCGTCAATGCTGATATCGAAGGTGTTGAACAACACGCTGATCGACTGGTGACGCTCGAAGATCAGCAGGTAGACGCCAACGATCACTGCGCCGACCAGCTCGCAAAGGAAGCCGAACATGGCGATCCGCGCCAGCATTTTGGTGCCGCTGAGGTTGACCAGGGTGGCGAACAGCGTCAGGAACAGCGCGATGACGATGTTGGTGTTATTGCTCGGTTCAAAGCCCATCATTGCGGCCAGGTACGGACCGGCTCCGACGGCAACGGCAGCGATGGTCACGCACAGGGCGATGGAGTAGATCCAGCCGACCATCCACGCCCAGCGCTTGCCCACCAAACGACGAGCCCACGGGTACACACCGCCGGAAATCGGGAACTGCGAGACCACTTCACCGAAGATCAGGCACACCAGCAACTGGCCGCAACCGACCAGTAAATAAGCCCAGAACATCGGCGGTCCACCGGCGGCCAGGCACAGGCCGAAGAGGGTATAAACCCCGACGACCGGGGAGAGGTAAGTGAAGCCCAGGGCGAAGTTTTCCCACAGGCTCATGCTGCGGTTGAAGTTCGAGGTGTAACCCAGCTTGCGTAGCTGCTCGGCGTCGCTGTCGGCAACGGCTACAGAGAGTTCGGGTGATGCGCTCATGGTGTGTCAGCTCCGGAAAATCGGCAGATTTCGGATGTCCGAAACCGTGGCGGGGCCTTGGAGGCGCTGCCCGGATCGGTGGTTATTGTTTTGGTTTTCTGGCGTTGAAGCCTGATGGTGCTTGGTGCCGGTTTCGACCTTGAAACCGTGGTGATGCCTTCGCGGGCAAGCCTCGCTCCTACAGGTACTGCGGCGAACCTGTAGGAGCGAGGCGTGCCCGCGAAGCTTTTAATGCTTGAACATCACATGCCGCACAACGGTGTAATCCTCCAGCCCATACATGGACATGTCCTTCCCGTAGCCAGACAGTTTCTGACCGCCATGGGGCATTTCGCTGACCAGCATGAAGTGCGTATTCACCCAGGTGCAGCCGTATTGCAAGCGGGCAGACAAGCGATGCGCGCGACCGACGTCAGAGGTCCAGACCGACGATGCCAGGCCGTAGTCCGAATCGTTTGCCCAACCCAGCACCTGCGCTTCATCGGTGAATTTGGTCACCGACACCACGGGCCCGAACACTTCGCGACGGACGATTTCGTCGTCCTGTTGAGCGTCCGCAAGCACCGTCGGCTCGAAGAAGAAACCATTCCCCTCCACAGACTTGCCACCGGTGACCAGGCGGATATGCGGTTGCGCCACGGCACGTTCGACAAAGCCGGCCACGCGGTCACGGTGCTGCGCAGTGATCAGCGGTCCCAGCTCGGTCGACGGGTCATCCTGCAACCCATACTTGATGCTGCTGACCGCTTCGCCAAGCTTCTCGACGAATTTGTCGTAGATGCCTTCCTGCGCGTAGATGCGGCAAGCTGCGGTGCAATCCTGGCCAGCGTTGTAGAAACCGAAGGTGCGAATGCCTTCCACGGCGGCGTCGATGTCGGCGTCGTCGAAGATGATCACCGGGGCCTTGCCGCCCAGTTCCATGTGCATGCGTTTGACGCTGTCGGCGGTGCTGGAAATGATGTTCGATCCGGTGGCGATCGAGCCGGTCAGCGAGACCATGCGCACTTTCGGGTGCGTGACCAATGGGCTGCCAACGGCAGGACCACGGCCGAAGACGAGGTTGAGCACGCCGGCCGGGAAGATTTCCGACGCCAGTTCCGCCAGACGCAGCGCGGTCAGCGGGGTTTGTTCTGACGGCTTGAGCACCACGGTATTACCGGCGGCGAGGGCCGGGGCGATTTTCCAGGCGACCATCATCAGCGGGTAGTTCCACGGCGCGATGGAGGCGATCACGCCAACCGGGTCGCGGCGGATCATTGAGGTGTGGCCGGGCAAGTATTCGCCGCCCGCCGAACCGCTCATGCAACGGCTGGCGCCGGCGAAGAAACGGAACACGTCAGCAATCGCCGGGATCTCATCGTTCAGCGCAGCGCTGTAGGGTTTGCCGCAGTTGTCCGACTCCAGCTTGGCCAGCTCTTCGCCGTGGGCTTCGATGGCGTCGGCGAGTTTGAGCAGCAGCAGCGAGCGTTCCTTCGGCGTGGTTTGCGACCAGCTTTCGAAGGCGCTGTCGGCGGCTTGCACGGCGGCATTGACCTGGGCTTCGCTGGCTTCGTTGATTTCCACCAGCACACGGCCGAGGGCCGGGTTGAACACCGGTTGGGCGGGGCCGTCGCCGTCGATCAGTTGGCCGTTGATCAAGAGTTTGGTTTGCATGGCATTGTCCTCACTAACACTTTTATTTTTCTGTCTGAACCGGCTCTAAATGTAGGAGTGAGCCTGCTCGCGATGACTGACTGTCATTCAACAGTGATGTCGACTGTATGACCGCTATCGCGAGCAGGCTCACTCCTACAGAGATTCGGTTCCTTCAGTGGTTATTCGGTTATTTCCCGCCGCTACCCGCCACGCTCTCACCGCCCCGGGTCAGGTAATAAGCACCGAGAATCGGCAGCATGGTCACCATCATCACCAGCATCGCGACAACGTTGGTCACTGGCACGTCCCGTGGGCGGCTGAGCTGGTTGAGCAGCCACAGCGGCAGGGTGCGTTCATGGCCGGCGGTGAAGGTGGTGACGATGATTTCGTCGAACGACAGCGCAAACGCGAGCATGCCGCCGGCCAGCAGCGCCGAGCCAAGGTTCGGCAGGACGATGTAACGGAAGGTCTGCCAACCGTCGGCGCCGAGGTCCATCGACGCTTCAATCAAACTGTGCGAAGTGCGGCGCAAACGGGCGATGACGTTGTTGTAGACGATCACCACGCAGAAGGTCGCGTGGCCGACGATGATGGTGAACATCCCCGGCTCGATCCCCAGTGTCTTGAAGGTCGCCAGCAACGCGATCCCGGTGATGATCCCGGGCAACGCAATCGGCAGGATCAGCATCAACGAGATGCCTTGCTTGCCGAAGAAATCCCGCCGGTACAACGCCGCCGACGCGAGGGTGCCGAGGACCATCGCAATCAGTGTCGCGATGGCGGCGATTTCGGCCGACAACTTGATCGCTTCCAGTACATCGGGCCGAGAAAACGCCACGCTGAACCAATGCAGGGTGAAGCCCTTGGGTGGAAAGCTGAACGCCGCTTCTTCGGTGTTGAAGGCGTAAAGGAAGATGATCAGGATCGGAAAGTGCAGGAACACCAACCCGCCCCAGGCTGCGATTTTTAATCCGATAGAAGCCTGCCCCTGTGATGAAGAGTCAGAGTGCATCGAAGGCCCCCAGTCGTTTGACGATAGTCAGGTAAATGGCGATTAACACAATCGGCACCAATGTGAAGGCCGCGGCCATCGGCATGTTGCCGATTGCGCCCTGCTGCGCGTAAACCATGCTTCCCACAAAGTAGCCCGGCGGGCCCACCAGCTGCGGCACGATGAAGTCGCCCAGGGTCAGCGAAAAGGTGAAGATCGAACCAGCTGCGATGCCTGGAATCGACAGCGGCAGAATCACCTGCATGAAGGTCTGGCGTGGCTTGGCACCCAGGTCCGCAGATGCTTGCAACAGCGACGGCGGCAGGCGTTCCAGCGAAGCCTGGATTGGCAGGATCATGAACGGCAGCCAGATGTAGACGAACACCATGAAACGGCCCAGGTGCGAGGTCGATAAAGTGCTGCCGCCTACGCCGGGAATGCCCAGCACGAATTGCAACACCGGCTCCAGCCCCAGGTGTTGAACGAACCACTGCGCGACGCCGCCCTTGGCCAGCAGCAAGGTCCAGGCATACGCCTTGACGATGTAACTGGCCCACATCGGCAGCATCACCGCGATGTAGAAAAACGCCTTGGTTTTGCCAGTGGTGTAACGCGCCATGTAATAGGCGATCGGGAACGCGACGATCGCGCTGGCGAGCGAGACGGCGACGGCCATGCTCAGCGTGCGCAGGATGATGTCGAAGTTCGACGGCTGGAACAGCGCTGCGAAGTTCGCCAGGGTCAGGTCGGGGGTGACCGCCATGGTGAAGTCATCGAAGGTGTAGAAGCCTTGCCACAGCAGCACCAGCAGCGAGCCGAGATAAATTGCACCGAACCACAGCAGCGGCGGCACCAGCAGCAGCGACAGGTAAAAATTCGGTCGGCGATACAGCAGGTTGGAAAACCTGCGCAACGGCGAACCGCCGGCCGGGGTTTGAGGGATAGCCACGCTGGTCATCTCACACCCCACCGACAACGTTGTCGTGCAGCGGGACCATCGCCTCGCGCGCCCAGCGTGCGCTGATGCGTTGCCCGGTCTGGTGCTGGGCGCTGACGTCCAGCCACTGCACGTTGGCCTGGCTGATGTTCAGGGTCTGGCCGTTTTCCAGTTTCAGTTCATAGCGCGTGGCGCTGCCCTGGTACTGAATGTCGTGGAGCAAGCCGCTGACTTCAATCTCGTGGCTGGCCAGCGGGCCTTCGGCAAAACGCACGTGTTCCGGGCGAATCGAAAACGGCTGTGGATTGCCACTCAATTGCTTGGCCAGATCGCCGCGAATCACGTTGGACGTGCCGACGAATTCCGCGACGAACGTGGTGGCCGGTTTCATGTACAGGTTGCGCGGGGTGTCGACCTGCTCGATGCGTCCTTTGTTGAACACTGCTACACGGTCGGACATCGACAGCGCTTCAGTCTGGTCGTGGGTGACGAAGATAAAGGTGATGCCGAGCTGGCGTTGCAGCTTCTTCAACTCACTCTGCATCTGTTCGCGCAGCTTCAGATCGAGAGCGCCCAACGGCTCGTCGAGCAGCAGCACGCGAGGGCGATTGACCAGGGCGCGGGCCAGGGCCACACGCTGGCGCTGGCCGCCGGACAGTTGCACCGGTTTGCGCTCGCCGTAACCGCCGAGGGCAACCATGTCGAGGGCTTCTTCGGCACGTTTCTGCCGTTCGGCTTTACCGACGCCTTTGACTTTCAAGCCATAGGCGACGTTGTCGAGCACGTTCATGTGCGGGAACAGCGCGTAATCCTGAAACACCGTGTTGACGTCACGCTCATACGGCGGCAGCCCGGCGGCTTCCTCGCCATGAATTCGGATAGAGCCAGCGCTCGGTTGTTCGAAACCGGCGATCAGGCGCAAACAGGTGGTTTTGCCCGAGCCGGAAGGGCCCAGCATGGAGAAGAACTCGCCGTCCTGGATATCGATGGAAACCCGGTCAACGGCCTTCACTTCGCCGAACTGACGGGAAACGTTGGTGAACTGGACTGCAAGCGTCATGGTGCGGTGCTCCAAAAAGGCGAGGGCCGTCACAGCGGCCCTGCCTGGACTTCTGAAAAATCTGAATCAACTTTCTGGTTGGAAAACTTATTGTGGCGAGGGAGCTTGCTCCCGCTGGAGTGCGCAGCACTCCCAAAAGGACTGATGCGGCCTCTCTGATAGACCGCATTAACTGGTTTTGGGGCAGCTTCGCCACCCAGCGGGAGCAAGCTCCCTTGCCACAGGGGCCGGTGTGTTAGCGGCCGCCCATAATCGCGATGTAGTCCTGGGTCCAGCGGCTGTAAGGCACGAACTTGCCCCCTTCAGCCTGCGGGGTTTTCCAGAAGGCGATTTTCTCGAACTGGTCGAAGCCGTTGGTCTTGCAGCCTTCGGCACCCAGCAATTCACTGCCGGTACAGGCCGCTGGCACCGCTGGCAACGAACCGAACCAGGCCGCCACATCACCCTGGACTTTCGGTTGCAGTGACCAGTCCATCCACTTGTAAGCGCAGTTCGGGTGCTTGGCTTCGGCGTGCAACATCGTGGTGTCGGCCCAACCGGTGGCGCCTTCTTTCGGGATGGTCGAGGCGATCGGTTGTTTCTCGTTGATCAGACCGTTGACCTGATACGGCCAGGCGCTGGACGCGACCACGCCTTCGTTTTTGAAGTCACTCATCTGCACGGTGGTGTCGTGCCAGTAGCGATGGATCAACGGCTGCTGGTCGCGCAACAGATCGAGTACTGCCTTGTACTGGGCTTCGGTGAGTTGGTACGGGTCCTTGATGCCCAGTTCCGGCTTGGTGCTTTTCAGGTACAGCGCCGCGTCGGCAATGTAGATCGGGCCGTCGTAAGCCTGCACGCGGCCCTTGTTCGGTTTGCCGTCCGGCAGGTTCTGCGCATCGAACACCACGCCCCAGCTGGTCGGCGCAGTTTTGAATACGTTGGTGTTGTACATCAGCACGTTCGGGCCCCACTGATACGGGGTGCCGTAGGTCTGCTTGTTGACCACGTACCACGGCGCATCTTTGAGGCGTGGGTCGAGGCTTTTCCAGTTCGCAATCAACGCGGTGTTGATCGGCTGCACACGCTTGCCGACGATCAACCGCAACGAGGCATCGCCCGACGCCGTCACCAGGTCATAACCGCCCTTGGCCATCAGGCTGACCATTTCATCGGAAGTCGCCGCAGTCTTCACATTGACCTTGCAGCCGGTTTCCTTCTCGAAACCGGTCACCCAGTCGTAGGCCTTGTCGCTTTCGCCACGTTCGATGTAGCCGGGCCACGCCACGATATCCAGCTGGCCTTCGCCGGCACCGACGGCTTTCAGTGGTTCGGCGGCCTGGAGACTGGCGCTGGCCAGCAGCGCCGTGGTGATTGCACTGAGCAGTGCGGTCTTGTGCACGAACATGGGGATTCCCTCTTCTTTAATTATGGTCGGGGCAGTTGTGAACGTGGTGAAGCATGCCGTTAGCGGCTTGTTATTAGCGTAGTCAGAGATGCTGTCCGTGGCGCGCCATGATGTGCCGCACCACGCTGTAGTCCTGAAGCGAATCGCTGGATAAGTCTTTGCCATACCCGGACCGCTTGAGGCCGCCGTGGGGCATTTCGCTGACCAGCATGAAATGGCTGTTGATCCAGGTGCAGCCGTACTGCAACCGCGCCGCGACCTGCATGGCCTTGTCGAGGTTCTGCGTCCAGACCGAGGAAGCGAGGCCGTATTCCGAATCGTTGGCCCAGTCCACGGCTTGTTCGAGCTGATCGAAACGGGTCACGGTGACCACCGGCCCGAATACTTCGCGCTGGACGATCTCGTCGCTCTGCTTGCAACCGGCCAGCAGCGTCGGCTGGTAATAGAAGCCGGCACCGGAATGCACCGCCGCGCCGGTCACCCGCTCGATGTGCGGCTGGCCGAGGGCGCGCTCGACGAAACTGGCCACGCGGTCGCGCTGGCGGGTGCTGATCAGCGGGCCGATTTCGTTGTCGGCGTCGCGTTTACCGGCAAAGCGCAGGCTGCTGACCGCCGCGCCGAGTTCCGCCACCAGGCGGTCGTGAATCCCGGCCTGTGCATAAATCCGGCAAGCCGCGGTGCAATCCTGCCCCGCGTTGTAATAACCGTAAGTGCGCACGCCTTCGACCACGGCTTGAATGTCGGCATCGTTGCAGACGATCACCGGCGCTTTGCCGCCGAGCTCAAGGTGCGTGCGCTTGAGGGTTTTTGCTGCAGCCTGGAGGATTTTCTGCCCGGTGACGATATCGCCGGTCAGCGACACCATGCGCACTTTGGGATGGCTGACCAAGTGGCTGCCGACGCCTTCACCGCCGCCGCAGACGATGTTGATCACGCCGCGTGGAAGGATCTCGGCCAGCGCCGGCGCCAGGGCCAGAATCGACAGCGGCGTGTGTTCGGACGGCTTGAACACCAGCGTGTTGCCGGCGGCCAGGGCCGGGGCGATTTTCCACGCGGCCATCATGATCGGGTAGTTCCACGGCGCAATCGAGGCGACCACGCCAATCGGATCGCGCCGGACCATGCTGGTGTAGCCCGGCAGGTATTCGCCGCTGAGCTGGCCGGTCTGGCAACGCACGGCGCCGGCGAAGAAGCGGAACACATCGACCGTCGCGCTCAAGTCGTCCTGACGGGCCAGGTGCAACGGCTTGCCGCAGTTCAGGGATTCGAGTCGGGCGAGGAGGTCGGCTTGTTTTTCGATGGCGTTGGCGATGTCCAGCAACAGGTTCGAGCGTTGCTGCGGTGTGGTCCGCGACCAGCCGGCAAAGGCGCGGTGGGCGGCAAGGATGGCGGCTTCGACTTGCTCGGTGCTGGCTTCGGCGATGTGAGTCAGCACTTCCCCGGTGGCGGGGTTGAGGATCGGCTCGACAAAACCCTGACCCGCGACCAATTCGCCATCGATCAACAACGCGGTGAACAACGGGGTCTGCGCGCCAGCCATTTTTCGGGTTCTCTTTTCTTGTGTGGCCATGGTGCTCCCAGTGACTGGGCCCGGCCGTCTTATTGATGGAGCAAGACTAGTGCGCGGGCCCGAGGTCGACAAATTCTAAATACTGAAGGTGGCGTTCGATTAAATAGATGGCTTGCGCCCGCCGTGGGGTTGTTCGCGGGCCACGGTCAAAAACGGGTCCACCAACGCCGGACGCGCCGTGCCACGACGCCATGCCAGGCCGACGTCGAGGGTCTGGCTCAGGTCGGCAATCGGGCGGGCTTCGATGATGTCGCCCTCCAGTGACCAGGGTCGGTAGGTCATGTCGGGCTGGATCGATACACCCAGGCCTGCGGCCACCAGGCTCCGAACGGCTTCCGTCGACGCGGTTTTCAGGGTGATGCGCGGTTGCAGGCCAGCGCCACTCCACATGCGGTGGGCGTTGCGGTCCATTTCGTCGACGTTGAGCTGAATCAGTGGTTCGCGGGCCACATCGGCAAGGTTGATGCTGTCGTGTTCCAGCAGCGGATGCTGAGCCGGCAACCACAACCGATGGGGCGAGTGGGTCAGCACTTCGGTCTGCAAGGCATGGCGGTCTTCGAGGTTGGACAGGATCAGCACGCCGACATCGATCTCACCGCTGACCAGCAAATGTTCGATGTATGGGCGTTCGTCCTCCATCACCCGGATTTCAACGTTGGGATAGGCGCGCTGGAAACGGGTGAGCAAATCCGCAAGGTAATAACCGGCCACCAGGCTGGTCACGCCGATGATCAGCTGCCCGGCGACCTGATCGGTGCTTTGTTGCAGGCTGCGTTTGGCGTTGTCCACCGTGGCCAGAATCAGGTGCGCCTGGCGCAGGAATTGGTGGCCCTGATGGGTCAGGCTCATGCCCTTGGCGTGTCGGTTGAACAGGCCGACGCCAATCTCCTCTTCCAGTTGCTGGATCGCCAGGGTCAAGGTTGATTGGGAAATGAACGCGGTTTGCGCGGCGGCGGAGATCGATCCGGTCTCGGCCACGGCGATGAAATGACGGATCTGACGCAAGGTCATCATGGGGAGTTACCCGGTGGGCGGT
Source organism: Pseudomonas sp. GW823-FHT02C02 (assembly GCF_058797635.1). Classification (NCBI taxonomy): domain Bacteria; kingdom Pseudomonadati; phylum Pseudomonadota; class Gammaproteobacteria; order Pseudomonadales; family Pseudomonadaceae; genus Pseudomonas; species Pseudomonas sp. GW823-FHT02C02. Next base: position 283,719 of record NZ_JBXAJV010000005.1, read on the forward strand.
TTTTATAGATTCGCTTGAGTGTATATCGCTTTAATCGATGGCCCGTTTTTTTCAGGCAACATCCAGAAGCACTCTCGTCCCCGGTCGCCGGGCACTTTCGTTCTAGGCTGGTGGCCTTATGTGTCCGGTTAACCCCTTTCGTGGAGGCGGCAAAATGAATACGCGTGGATTGCTCGATCAACTACTCAAGTCCGGTCAGGACCTGATGAAGAACAAGGCCGGCGCAAATCAAAACAAGTCGTCCAGCGGTGGATTGGGCGGATTGCTCGGTGGCAGCGGTGGTTCGGGCGGCCTCGGCGGTTTGCTCTCAGGCGCGGGCGGTGGTGCCTTGGCGGCTGGTGCCATGGGCCTGTTGCTCGGCAGCAAAAAGGCCCGCAATGTCGGCGGCAAAGTCGCCATCTACGGTGGTCTCGCGGCGCTCGGCGTGATTGCCTACAAGGCTTACGGCAACTGGCAGGCCCAGCAGGGCACCGCGCCGAAGACCGAGCCGCAAACACTCGACCGCCTGCCACCTGCGCAGGTTGAGTTGCACAGCCAGGCGATTCTCAAGGCATTGGTGGCTGCGGCCAAAGCCGATGGCCACGTTGATGATCGCGAGCGTGCATTGATCGAAGGCGAATTCACCAAGCTCGACAACGATCAGGAATTGCAGCAGTGGCTGCATGCCGAACTCAGCAAGCCGCTCGACCCGACAGAAGTCGCCCGCGCGGCCAGCACGCCGGAAATGGCGGCCGAGATGTACATCGCCAGCGTGATGCTGGTGGATGAGGAGAGCTTCATGGAGAAGTCCTACCTGGATGAACTGGCACGGCAGTTGAAGCTGGAGCCGGGATTGAAGGCGGAGCTGGAAAAGCAGGTGCGGCAGGCTTCCCTTTAATTGCGCAGTCAGGTCAGTTAAACCGTGTCATCGTTTTTCGCGAGCAGGCTCGCTCCCACAAAGGACCGCGTTCGATTGATCAACCCGGTCAATGGAGCGAGCCTGCTTGCGAAGGCGTTTGCTTCTCTCATCCCGTGATCCATTCACCGCACGCGCCTGCCAATTCGCTTTCATCGCGACGAAATAGAAGCATGACACCCGTCTTATAAATGAAACACCCTCAGCTATACTCCCCGGCATTTGAATCGCCCGAGGATTGACCCGTGAAGAACTGGACGTTGCGCCAACGCATCTTGGCGAGCTTTGCGGTGATTATCGCCATCATGTTGTTGATGGTGGTTGTCTCCTATTCGCGGCTCTTGAAGATTGAGGTCAGCGAAGCCAGTGTGCGTGAGGACGCGTTGCCCGGGTTGTATTACAGCTCGATGGTTCGCAGTGCCTGGGTCGACACGTACCTTCGAACCCAGGAGATGCTCGGTTTGAAAGAGGGGCAGGGTTTCAGCGCAGAAGAAGCCGACAGCTTCAAAAGCTTCGAAGCTCATCTGCAGGAGCAAATGAAGAATTACCAGGCCACCGTCACCACGGATGAAGACAAGGTCGAATACGCCGTTTTTGAAAAACTCCATGCCGATTACAACAAGGTCCTGGCCGCTGTGCTCGACTTGCACAAGCGCAATCAGGGAGCCGACGCGATCAAACTGTTCAACGAGCAACTGACCCCGGCCTGGACCGCAGGTCGCATGAAGCTCAATGACATCATCCGCGAAAACAAAGCGGTCGCCGACCAGGACATCGCGGCCATTGATGACGCCGTGATCACCGCGAAAGTCATCATGGGCATTTCCCTGTTGGTCGCGGTATTGGCCGCCGGCCTCTGCGGTTTGCTGTTAATGCGCGCGATCATGGCGCCGATGAACCGGATTGTGCAGATCCTCGAAATCATGCGCACTGGTGATCTCAGCGGCCGTCTGAACCTGGAACGCAAAGACGAATTCGGGGCCGTGGAAACCGGCTTCAACGACATGATGACCGAACTCACCTCGCTCGTGTCCCAGGCCCAACGCTCCTCCGTCCAGGTCACCACGTCGGTGACCGAAATCGCCGCCACCTCCAAGCAACAACAAGCCACCGCCACCGAAACCGCCGCCACCACCACCGAAATCGGCGCGACGTCCCGTGAAATCGCGGCCACCTCCCGTGATCTGGTGCGCACCATGACCGAAGTCTCCACCGCCGCCGACCAGGCCTCGGTCGCGGCCGGGTCCGGGCAGCAAGGCCTGGCGCGCATGGAGGAGACCATGCACTCGGTGATGGGCGCGGCCGATCTGGTCAACGCCAAACTGGCGATCCTCAACGAGAAGGCCGGCAACATTAACCAGGTGGTGGTGACCATCGTCAAAGTCGCCGATCAGACTAATCTGCTGTCTCTGAATGCCGCGATCGAAGCCGAAAAGGCGGGTGAATACGGGCGCGGGTTTGCCGTGGTCGCCACCGAAGTGCGGCGTCTGGCGGATCAGACCGCCGTGGCCACGTATGACATCGAGCAAATGGTCCGTGAAATCCAGTCGGCGGTGTCGGCCGGGGTCATGGGCATGGACAAGTTCTCCGAAGAAGTGCGGCGGGGCATGTCTGAAGTGCAACAGGTCGGCGAGCAGTTGTCGCAGATCATCCACCAGGTCCAGGCGCTGGCGCCGCGGGTGTTGATGGTCAACGAAGGCATGCAGGCGCAGGCCACCGGAGCCGAACAGATCAACCACGCGCTGGTGCAGTTGGGTGATGCCAGCAGCCAGACCGTCGAGTCCCTGCGCCAGGCCAGTTTCGCCATTGACGAGCTGAGCCAGGTGGCCGTCGGGCTGCGGGGCGGCGTCTCGCGATTCAAAGTCTGATGAGCGAACTCGCGGCCAAACACAGCACGGTGATGCCGGCCAGACAGGCGTTGTTTCTGCTGTTTCGCATCGGCAACGAGCGTTATGCCTTGCAGGCGCGCGAGGTGGCCGAGGTGCTGCCGCGTCTGCCATTGAAGCCGATTGCCAAGGCGCCTGACTGGGTCGCCGGGGTGTTTGCCTATCGCGGCGCGGTGGTGCCGGTGATCGACCTCAGCGCGTTGACATTTGGCGAACCGGCGCAATCGCGCACCAGCACACGGCTGGTGCTGGTGCACTATTGGCCGGACGAGCAGACGCCTTCACAGTTGCTTGGACTGATTCTTGAGCAGGCCACCGACACCTTGCGTTGCAATCCGGCGGACTTTAAGCCCTATGGCCTGGACAATCGCCAGGCGCCGTACCTGGGGCCGGTCCGTGAAGATGCCCAAGGCTTGCTGCAATGGGTGCGGGTGGCCGATCTGCTCGATGAACAGGTGCGCGCGCTGCTGTTTCCTTCGCCACCGCTGGCCACGGCGCTGCTTGAGGACGGGCCATGAGCAGCGATCAGCGGTTCTTCGATTTCCTCAAGGAACGCATCGGCCTCGACGTGACGTCGGTGGGGCCGGCAATCATCGAGCGCGCGGTGCGCCAGCGCAGCACCGCCTCCAGGATGCTGACGGCCGACGAGTATTGGCACACATTGCAAGGTTCGCAGGACGAACAGCAGGCGTTGATCGAAGCGGTGATCGTTCCCGAGACCTGGTTCTTCCGCTACCCGGAATCCTTCGCAACCCTGGCGAAACTGGCCATCCAGCGTTTGGCCGACATCAATTACATGCGCGCGCTGCGGATTCTCAGTCTGCCGTGCTCCACGGGCGAGGAGCCGTACTCCATCGCCATGGCCTTGCTCGATGCCGGACTTAAGCCGCATCAGTTCAAGGTCGAAGGCATGGACGTCAGCCCGCTGTCGGTGGAAAAAGCCAAGCGTGCGCTGTACGGCAAGAATTCGTTTCGTGGCCAGGACATCGAATTTCGCGAGCGGCATTTCAGCGCCGAAGAAGACGGCTACCGCCTCAACGAGCGAGTGCTTGAACAGGTGCGTTTGCAAGTCGGCAATCTGCTGGATCCGGCGCTGCTGGCCAGCGAGCTACCCTATGATTTTGTGTTCTGCCGCAACCTGCTGATCTATTTCGATCTGCCTACCCAGCAACAAGTCTTCGAAGTGCTCAAGCGCCTGACCCATGTCGACGGCGTGCTGTTTATCGGCCCGGCCGAAGGCAGTTTGCTCGGTCGATTCGGCATGCGCTCGATTGGCATCCCGCAGTCGTTTGCCTTCAGTCGTCAGAGCGCGCCCGAGCCTCTGCCAGTCTTTGTTCCGACACCGCTGCCAGTGCGTCAGCCGGTGCGTAGCGTGACTCCGCCGCCCGTGCGCCATCGTCCGTTCGCAACTCACACGCCGCCGGTCGTCACGCCAAAAGCTTCGGACGCTGCCGCCTTGCTGGCCAACATCGCTGCCCTCGCCAACGAAGGCAAAAGTGCCGAAGCTCGCGCCGCCTGTGAAGGTTATTTGCGCAGCCACGAGCCTGTGGCCCAGGTGTTTTATTGGCTGGGACTGCTCAGCGATGTCGCCGGTCGAGCGCTCGAAGCCCAGGGATTTTATCGCAAGGCCCTGTACCTCGAACCGCAACATCCCGACGCGTTGATGCACCTGGCAGCCTTGCTGCAATCCCAGGGCGACACGGCGGGTGCGAAAAGATTGCAGGACCGCGCCGCCCGCAGCGAACGCGCCGCCGACAGTGAGCGTAAACGATGAACGCCTCCGACACTTTGAACCTCACCCATAAAGATGCCCAGGCCATCGATGATTGCTGGAACCGCATCGGAATCCACGGCGACAAGTCCTGCCCGCTGCTGATCGAACACATTCACTGCCGCAACTGCGCGGTGTATTCCGCCGCGGCCACGCGCTTGCTCGACCGCTACGCCTTGCAACAGGACGATCGCGAGCAGGTCTCGGTGGCGGTGGAAATCGACGTGAAAACCCGCTCGCTGCTGATGTTTCGACTTGGCGAAGAATGGCTGGGCCTGGCCACTCGCAGCCTGGTCGAAGTGGCACCGCTGCAAGCGATTCATTCGTTGCCGCACCAGCGCTCTCGGGCCTTGCTCGGCGTGGCGAATGTGCGCGGTGCGTTGGTGGCGTGCCTGTCGCTGGTGGAACTGCTCGGTCTCGATGGCACTGCCAGCGTGACGTCAGGCGCGCGCGTGATGCCGAGGATGCTGATCATCGCCGCCCACGGCGGGCCAGTGGTGGTGCCGGTGGACGAAGTGGACGGGATTCACGCCATCGACGAGCGCATTCTCGAGGCCGCCTCGCAGTCCGGCACCCAAGCCAGCGCCAGATACACCCGCGGCGTGTTGCAATTCAAGGGTCGCAGCCTGCGTTGGCTGGATGAAGAACAGCTATTGTCCGCCGTGACCCGGAGCCTCACATGACCCCCGAGCAACTGCGCGACGCCTCGTTGCTGGAGCTGTTCAGCCTCGAAGCCGAAGCCCAGACCCAGGTGCTGAGCGCAGGTCTTCTGGCGCTGGAACGCGATCCGACCCAGGCCGATCACCTCGAATCGTGCATGCGCGCGGCTCACTCGCTCAAAGGCGCGGCGCGGATTGTCGGGGTTGATGCCGGCGTCAGCGTCGCCCATGTGATGGAAGATTGCCTGGTCAGCGCGCAGGAAGGGCGCCTGTACCTGCGGCCCGAGCACATTGACGCCTTGCTGCAAGGCACTGATTTGCTGATGCGCATTGCGACGCCGAGTAACAATCCCGAATCGGCGGATATCGAGGCCTATGTGGCACTGATGGCGCGGTTGCTGGATCCAAATGCGCTGGCCGCGCCGATCAGCACGCCGATCGCCCCGTTCATGACCGAGTCCGAGCCGGAGCCTGAAGCACTCGCGCCCAAAGTCGAAGAACTGATTCCGGTCGCCGAACCGCCACCCGTCGAACCGCCGAGAAAGCTCCGGCGCACCACTGAAAATGGCGAACGCGTGTTGCGCGTCACGGCCGAACGCCTGAACAGCTTGCTCGACCTGTCGAGCAAGTCCCTGGTGGAAACCCAGCGACTCAAGCCGCACCTGGCCACGATGCAACGCCTCAAGCGCATGCAGAACAATGGCCTGCGGGCGCTGGAAAACCTCAACGTCCACCTCAAGGAACATGCCTTGAGCCTCGAAGCTCAGGAGGCCCTGGGCGATGCCCGGCGGCTGCTGGCCGAAGCGCAGCAATTGCTGGTGGAAAAAAACGCCGAACTGGACGAGTTTGCCTGGCAGGCCAGTCAGCGGGCGCAGGTCTTGTACGACACTGCGCTGGCCTGTCGCATGCGGCCGTTTGCCGACGTGTTGAGCGGGCAAGTGCGCATGGTCCGCGACCTCGGTCGCAGCCTCGGTAAACAGGTGCGACTGGAGATCGAGGGCGAGAAAACCCAGGTCGATCGCGACGTCCTGGAAAAGCTCGAAGCGCCGCTGACGCATTTGCTGCGCAACGCTGTCGATCACGGCATCGAATCCCCCGAGCAGCGTTTGCTCGCCGGCAAGCCTGAAGAAGGGCTGATTCGTCTGCGCGCCTCTCATCAAGCCGGTCTGCTGGTGCTGGAATTGAGCGATGACGGTCACGGCGTCGATCTGGAAAAGGTCCGTCGCAGCATCATCGCGCGGCAATTATCCCCGGCTGAAACTGCCGCGCAGCTCAGTGAAGAAGAGTTGCTGACGTTCCTGTTCCTGCCGGGTTTCAGCCTGCGCGACACGGTCACGCAAGTGTCAGGGCGCGGTGTCGGCCTGGACGCGGTTCAGCACATGGTCCGTCAGTTACGCGGCGCGGTGGTGCTGGAGCAGACCGCAGGCGAGGGCAGCCGCTTTCATCTCGAAGTGCCGCTGACGCTGTCGGTGGTGCGCAGTCTGGTGGTGGAAGTCGGTGACGAGGCGTATGCGTTCCCGCTGGCGCACATCGAGCGCATGTGCGACCTGGAGCCGGCGGACATTGTTCAGGTCGAAGGGCGCCAGCACTTTTGGTACGAAGGCCGGCATGTCGGGCTGGTCGCTGCCAGTCAGCTGTTGCAGCGTCCGGCGAGTGCGAGCAGTCAGCAAACCCTGAAAGTCGTGGTGATCCGCGAGCGCGAGGCGATTTACGGGGTGGCGGTCGAGCGGTTTATCGGCGAGCGGACATTGGTCGTATTGCCGCTGGACGAACGTCTGGGCAAGGTGCAGGACATTTCCGCCGGGGCCTTGCTCGACGACGGGTCGGTCGTGCTGATCGTCGACGTCGAAGACATGCTGCGCTCGGTGGACAAGCTGCTCAACACCGGGCGTCTGGAGCGGATTGCCCGTCAGGGCAGCCAGGCCGTCGAAGCGGCCCGCAAACGGATTCTGGTGGTCGACGATTCGTTGACCGTTCGCGAGTTGCAGCGCAAGTTGCTGCTCAATCGCGGCTACGACGTGGCCGTAGCGATCGACGGTATGGATGGCTGGAACGCCCTGCGTTCGGAGGATTTCGATCTGCTGATCACCGACATTGATATGCCGCGCATGGACGGCATCGAACTGGTGTCTTTACTGCGCCAGGATAATCGCCTGCAATCGCTGCCGGTTATGGTGGTGTCCTATAAAGACCGCGAAGAAGACCGTCGTCGTGGACTGGACGCCGGAGCCGACTATTATCTAGCCAAAGCCAGTTTTCATGACGACGCCCTGCTTGATGCAGTGGTTGAGCTCATCGGAGGAGCGCGGGCATGAAAATAGCGATCGTCAACGACATGCCCATGGCGGTTGAGGCCCTGCGCCGCGCCCTGGCATTCGAACCGGCGCATGAAGTGGTCTGGGTCGCCGGCAATGGCGCGGAGGCGGTGCAGCGTTGCGCCGAAAATACCCCGGACCTGATCCTGATGGACCTGATCATGCCGGTGATGGACGGCGTCGAGGCCACCCGGCGGATCATGGCCGACACTCCCTGCGCCATCGTCATTGTCACGGTTGACCGTCAGCAGAACGTGCACCGGGTGTTCGAGGCCATGGGCCACGGTGCGCTGGACGTGGTCGACACCCCGGCCCTCGGTGCCGGCAATGCCCAGGAGGCCGCGGCGCCGTTGTTGCGCAAGATCATGAACATCGGCTGGCTGATTGGTGACAAGGGCAATCGTGAGCGATCGGCCCCCAGCCCGCTGCGTAGCTCGGCCTCGCGCCAGCGCCTTATTGCGATCGGCTCGTCGGCAGGCGGCCCAGCGGCGCTGGAAGTCTTGCTGAAAGGGCTGCCACGGGATTTTTCGGCCGCGATCGTGCTGGTGCAACATGTTGACCAGGTGTTCGCCGCCGGCATGGCCGAATGGCTCAGCAGCGCCAGCGGCCTGAAGGTGCGCCTGGCTCAGGAAGGCGAGCCTCCTTTGGCCGGCACAGTGTTGCTGGCGGGCACCAACCACCATATACGCTTGCTGAAAAACGGCACGCTGGCCTATACCGCCGAACCGGTCAACGAGATCTATCGGCCCTCGATCGACGTGTTTTTCGAGAGCGTGGCCAGTTACTGGAATGGCGATGCCGTGGGCGTATTGCTCACCGGCATGGGACGCGACGGCGCGCAGGGGCTTAAACTCATGCGCCAACAGGGCTACCTGACCATCGCGCAGGACCAACAAAGCAGTGCGGTTTACGGAATGCCGAAAGCGGCAGCGGCCATCGACGCCGCCGTGGAAGTTCGCCCACTGGACAAGATAGCGCCACGATTGCTGGAGATTTTCCCAAAATGAAGACTTTTCGCAGCAATCCTGGCCCAAGCAGTATTCAGGTGACCGCACATGACTGACCTACAGCTCGACGACTTCAAGACCGACGAAAACGCCGCCATGGTGTTGCTGGTGGACGATCAGGCGATGATCGGCGAGGCGGTGCGCCGCGGGTTGTCGAATGAAGACAATATCGACTTCCACTTCTGCGCCGATCCACACCAGGCCATTGCGCAGGCGATCCGCATCAAGCCAACGGTGATCCTGCAGGATCTGGTGATGCCCGGGCTGGACGGCCTGAGCCTGGTACGTGAGTACCGTAATCATCCGGCGACCAAGAACATTCCGATCATTGTCCTGTCGACCAAGGAAGACCCGCTGATCAAGAGCGCGGCGTTCGCGGCCGGGGCCAATGATTACCTGGTCAAGCTGCCGGACAACATCGAGCTGGTGGCGCGAATTCGCTACCACTCGCGGTCCTACATGACGCTGTTGCAGCGCGATGCGGCCTACCGCGCGTTGCGGGTCAGCCAGCAGCAGTTGCTCGACACCAACCTGGTGTTGCAGCGGTTGATGAACTCCGACGGCTTGACCGGGCTCTCGAACCGCCGGCACTTCGACGAATACCTGGAGCTGGAATGGCGCCGCTCCCTGCGTGATCAGAGCCAGCTGTCGCTGCTGATGATCGATGTCGACTACTTCAAGTCCTACAACGACAGCTTTGGCCACCTCGAAGGCGATGAAGCCCTGCGTAAAGTCGCGACCGCGATTCGCGACGCGAGCGCCCGGCCCTCGGACCTGCCAGCCCGTTACGGCGGGGAAGAGTTCGCCTTGGTGTTGCCCAATACCACGCCGGGCGGGGCGCGGCTGGTGGCGGAAAAACTCCGCCTCACGGTGGAAGCGCTGAAGATTCCGCACATTGTCCCCAGCGAAGGCTCTGGCCTGACCATCAGCATTGGCCTGTCGACCATGATCCCGCAGCCGGGCAGTGATTGCCGGCAACTGATCTCGGCGGCGGACAAGGGGCTGTATCTGGCGAAGAACAATGGGCGCAATCAGGTGGGCATCGAGTAGCGACCGACCGAGATTGCGAATACTGATCTCTTGGATGGGAAATACCCCCTGTGGGGAGGGAGCTTGCGCCGCTGGGCCACGAAGCGGCCCCTCTTCTGCGCAAAAAGAAGGGGACTGCTGCGCAGTCCAACGGGAGCAAGCTGCCTCGCCACAGATTACTCGGCGTCCGCTTTAATCATTCGCCCCTAAAGCCGCCAGGCGGGCTGCCGTGACAGCTTGATTACGTTATACTCGCCGGCTTTCAAAAGTTCGCCAACGAGTGCTGCCCGCCATGGAAATCAACCCGATCCTTAACAGTATCAAGGACCTGTCCGAGCGCTCCGAAACTATTCGGGGGTATCTTTGACTACGATCAAAAGCATGAGCGTCTGACTGAAGTCAATCGCGAGCTTGAAGATCCGGCTGTCTGGAACAACCCGTCGTACGCTCAGGAACTGGGCCGCGAGCGGTCGCTGCTGGCTCAGATCGTCGAAACCCTCGACGAAATGCACAGCGGTCTGGCCGATGCCAAAGATTTGCTGCTGATGTCCGCCGAAGAAGAAGACCAGGCCGCCGTCGATGACGTCGCTGCCGAAGTCGAGCGCCTGCGCGAGTCGCTGGAAAAACTCGAATTCCGTCGCATGTTCAGCGGTGAGATGGACGCCAACAACGCCTACCTGGACATCCAGGCCGGCTCCGGCGGCACCGAGGCCCAGGACTGGGCCAACATCCTGCTGCGCATGTACCTGCGCTGGGCTGACAAACGCGGTTTCGACGCAACCATCATGGAACTGTCGGCCGGTGAAGTCGCCGGGATCAAGGGCGCCACGGTCCACATCAAGGGCGAATACGCCTTTGGCTGGCTGCGCACCGAGATCGGCGTGCACCGTCTGGTGCGCAAGAGCCCGTTCGACTCCGGCAACCGCCGCCACACCTCGTTCTCGGCCGTGTTCGTGTCGCCGGAAATCGATGACAACATCGAAATCGACATCAACCCGTCGGACCTGCGCATCGACACCTACCGCTCCTCCGGTGCCGGTGGTCAGCACGTAAACACCACCGACTCGGCCGTACGTATCACCCACGTACCGACGAACACCGTGGTCAGCTGCCAGAACGAACGCTCCCAGCACGCCAACAAAGACACCGCGATGAAAATGTTGCGGGCGCGCTTGTACGAGCAGGAAGTGCAGAAACGCAACGCCGCCTCCCAGGCCCTGGAAGACACCAAGTCGGACATCGGCTGGGGTCACCAGATTCGCTCTTACGTGCTCGATGCGTCGCGAATCAAGGATTTGCGCACTAACATCGAACGCAGTGACTGCGACAAGGTGCTCGACGGCGATATCGACGAATACCTGGTGGCCAGCTTGAAACAAGGGCTTTAACGCACGCCCTGCGGGGGTCAATACGACCCTGTAGGAGCGAGGCTTGCCCGCGAACCCCGGCGAATGCCGGGGGCAACGAACCTGATGGAATATTTAAAGACATGAGCGACCTACAACTCGACCCGCAAGCCCTGCAACAGGAAGAAAACTCCCTGATCGCCCTGCGCAAGGAAAAGCTTGCTGCCGAGCGCGCCAAGGGCAATGCCTTCCCCAACGACTTCCGCCGCGACAACTACTGCGAAGACTTGCAGAAACAGTACGCGGACAAGACCAAGGAAGAGCTGGCAGAGGCTGCAATCCCGGTCAAGGTTGCCGGTCGCATCATGCTCAACCGTGGCTCGTTCATGGTGATCCAGGACATGACCGGGCGCATCCAGGTCTACGTCAACCGTAAGACCCTGTCCGAAGACACCCTGGCCGCGGTGAAAACCTGGGACATGGGCGACATCATCGCAGCCGTTGGTACCCTGGCCCGTTCCGGCAAGGGCGACCTGTACGTTGAAATGACCGAAGTGCGCCTGCTGACCAAGTCGCTGCGCCCACTGCCGGACAAGCACCACGGCCTGACCGACACCGAACAGCGCTACCGTCAGCGTTACGTTGACCTGATCGTCAACGAAGAAGTGCGCCAGACGTTCCGCGTTCGTTCCCAAGTGATCGCGCACATCCGCAGCTTCCTGATGAAGCGTGACTTCCTTGAAGTCGAAACGCCGATGCTGCAAACCATCCCGGGTGGCGCAGCAGCCAAGCCGTTCGAGACGCACCACAACGCGCTGGACCTGGAAATGTTCCTGCGTATCGCGCCTGAGCTGTACCTCAAGCGTCTGGTGGTTGGCGGTTTCGAGAAAGTGTTCGAGATCAACCGCAACTTCCGTAACGAAGGCGTTTCGACGCGTCACAACCCTGAATTCACCATGTTGGAGTTCTACCAGGCGTACGCCGACTACGAAGACAACATGGACCTGACCGAAGAACTGTTCCGCGAACTCGCGCAGCTGGTCCTGGGCAGCACCGACGTGCCGTATGGCGACAAAGTGTTCCACTTCGGCGAACCATTCGTGCGTCTGTCGGTGTTCGACTCGATCCTCAAGTACAACCCCGAGCTGACCGCTGACGACCTGACGGACATCGAGAAGGCTCGCGCCATCGCCAAGAAGGCCGGCGCCAAGGTGCTGGGCTTCGAAGGTCTGGGCAAGTTGCAGGTGATGATTTTCGAAGAACTGGTCGAGCACAAGCTGGAGCAGCCGCACTTCATCACTCAGTACCCGTTCGAAGTGTCGCCGCTGGCCCGTCGTAACGACGACAACCCAAGCGTCACCGACCGTTTTGAACTGTTCATCGGCGGCCGCGAAATCGCCAACGCCTACTCCGAGTTGAACGACGCGGAAGACCAGGCCGAGCGCTTCATGGCGCAGGTGGCCGACAAGGACGCGGGCGACGACGAAGCCATGCACTACGACGCCGACTTCGTTCGCGCGCTGGAGTACGGCATGCCGCCAACGGCTGGTGAAGGGATCGGTATCGATCGTCTGGTGATGTTGTTGACCAACTCACCGTCGATCCGCGACGTGATCCTGTTCCCGCACATGCGGCCACAAGCGTAAGTGTTTCAATAAAAAAGCCGCCTATAACAGGCGGCTTTTTATTGCCTGTCTGGTACAAACGTATCAAATGGTTACTTTTGAAGTAAGAGAGGAATACCTGTCGTGAACCGTGCAATTGCTCAAGAAGGTGCAGCGGGCGTCGCCACTGCGGTCGCTGAAAGCGTTCAGTACCAGGGCCGCAAGGCCAGCCGACAGGGCAGCGAGCAGCGTCGACAGGACATTCTCGATGCGGCGATGCGCATTGTCGTGCGCGATGGCGTGCGGGCCGTGCGTCACCGAGCGGTAGCGGCCGAAGCCGGTGTGCCGCTGTCGGCCACCACTTATTACTTCAAGGATATCGATGACTTGCTCACCGATACCTTCGCCCAATACGTGGAACGCAGCGCCGCGTTCATGGCCAAGTTGTGGATCAATAACGAGGGCCTGCTGCGCGAGATGGTGGTCAGCGGCGACGGCAGCCCCGAGTCGCGCTCGCAGCTGGCGGACGACATTGCGCGGTTGATGTCGGACTACGTTCACCGGCAACTGATCAACCGTCGCGAGCACTTGATGGCCGAACAGGCGTTCCGCCAGGAAGCGCTGCTGAACCCCCGCCTTGCTGAGCTGGTACGTTCACATCAGCAGATTCTGCTCCAGGGGACATGCCAGCTTTTCCAGGTATTGGGTTCGCGCGAACCACAACAGGATGCCAAAGTGTTGACGGCGATTATCGGACGGATGGAATATCAGGGCCTGCTCAACGACGCCGAGCCTGTCGCCGAAGCCGAAATGCTCGGCATCCTGACCCGCTACATGCATTTGGTATTGGCGTCGGTGTAATTCCTGCGGGGCACTCGACCCTGTAGGAGCGAGGCTTGCCCGCGAAGGCGGTATAACATTCAACCTATGTGTTGACTGACACAACGCCTTCGCGGGCAAAACTCGCTCCTGCAAGGTCGGTGACCATTCGGGGCTGTGTGTTCATAGGGAGTGTTGAATGAAAGCCTGGCGTGTCGTTGTGATCGCCTTGTCGTTCCTGCTGCTCAGTGGCTGTCTGGTGACCTTCAGGGACCCACTGCCCGCCAGCGACCCCGCGCCCAAAGGTCTGCTCGGCAAATGGACCAGCACCAACGCCTGGGGCGAGCCGATGAACCTGGAGCTGACCCGTCTGGGCGACAGTCGTTACCAGGCGGTCAGCTACCTCAAGGCCAAACCCAAAGAGCGCGAGGCCTACCCCTTTACGGTGTCGCGCCACGGCAGCCGCTGGTACCTGTCGGCGAAGGTGCCGGCACAGTTCGGCGGGCGTTTCATCATCGCCGGGTTTGAACTGACCGATAAGCACGAATTGGTGGTCTACAACCTCGATCTCGAACAGATCAATCAAGCCCTCGGACAAAAAGTCCTGAGCGGTGAAGGTTTCCAGACCGATGATGGCGACGGCGTATTGATCAACAGCAGCATGGATCAGGTCTTTGCCTACCTGGATGACCCGGCCAATTCCGATGTCTTCGTCGAGGCCGTGCGCTATCAGCGCCTGGCCAAAGCCAACGTTAAATAAAGCCAGCACCTAACGGTTTTTCTACAGGAGTTTCGGGTGGACGATTACCAGCAGACGATACGCATTTTGTCCGATCGCATTGTGCTGGCGCAGACGCCGATTCGCGTCCTCGATGCGGTCAAGTGGGACGACAGCATCCGCAAGGGGTTCCTCAAGGCCAAGGGCAAGGAAATGCCCGCTGTAGATCGCGATTATTACCTCAATCGGCCGCTGTCGTTCGATTCCAGCAAAGTGAAGCTGGAGTTCCAGAACATCGAGCGTGACATCACCCGTCAGCTCGGCCAGTTCAACCCGGTCGGCCAAATCATGCGGCGCATGTGCAAGGAATACCGGATGGTGGTGCGCATGCTCGAAGCGCGCGGCACCGAAGATTTCGGCCTGATTTCCCAGGAGTTGTACGGCGCTGCGTCCGACGCGTTTCATGCCGGTGACCCGACCCTGTCCGACCTCGGCCTGATGCTCTCCGATTACCTGAACAACATCGATGGCCGGGGTGACCTGAAGGACGAGCCGAAAATCCTCACCGCCAAGGATGCCGTGCATTTGTTGCAAACCCGGCTGAGCAAAGTGTTTGGCGAGGCCGAAGAAACCATTCGGGTGTTCGAGTCCGACGGCATTGTCGCCGATGCGGCGGCCGGCGCCGACTACATCAAGATTCGCACCGACGCGATGTTCAACGAACGTGACGTGCGCGCCCTGGAAGTTCATGAAGGGCTGGTCCACGTCGGCACCACGCTCAACGGGCTGAACCAGCCGATCTGCACCTTCCTGTCCAAAGGCCCGCCGTCGTCGACGGTGACCCAGGAAGGGCTGGCGATCCTGATGGAAATCATCACCTTCGCGTCCTACCCGAGCCGCCTGCGCAAACTGACCAACCGCACCCGGGCCATTCACATGGTGGAGGAGGGCGCGGACTTCTTGCAGGTCTTCGAATTCTTCCGCGAGCAAGGCTTCGAAATGGCCGAAAGCTACGGCAATGCCAGCCGGGTGTTCCGTGGTTCGATACCGACCGGCCTGCCCTTTACCAAAGACTTGTCCTACCTCAAGGGCTTTATCATGGTTTACAACTACATTCAGTTGGCCGTGCGTAAGGGCAAGCTTGAACAGATTCCGCTGCTGTTTTGCGGCAAGACCACGCTGGAAGACATGCGTACCTTGCGTCAGTTGGTGGACGAAGGGCTGGTGGTGCCGCCGAAGTATTTGCCGGATCAGTTCCGCGACCTGAACGCACTGTCGGCGTGGATGTGCTTCTCCAACTTCCTCAACCACCTGAGCCTGGACCGGATAGAAGCGGATTACTCCAACATTCTCTAACGATCACGAAATCCCCTGTGGGAGTGAGCCTGCTCGCGATAGCGGCCGAACATTCAACATTGATGTTCTGACACACCGCCTTCGCGAGCAGGCTCACTCCTAAAGGGCAATGTGTTTCAACTCCAATTCTTGCGAGGTTTCAACGGATGAGAATCCTCGGCATCCTTTGCCTTCTCCTGACCTTGAGCGGTTGCAGCTCCCTGCTGTTCTACCCTGAGCCGGGCCAACTGTTCACCCCGGAAAAAGCCAAGCTCGACTACCGCGAAGTGACCCTGACCACCGCCGATGGCCTCAGGCTGAACGCCTGGTGGCTGCCGGCGAAACAGGGTGTCGAGGTCAAGGGCACGGTGCTGCATCTGCACGGTAATGGCGGCAATCTGCCGATGCATCTGGGCGGCAGTTGGTGGTTGCCGGAGGAAGGCTATCAAGTGCTGTTGATCGATTATCGCGGTTACGGGTTGTCCGAAGGCGAACCGAGTCTGCCGGCGATATATCAGGACATCGACGCCGCGTTCAAGTGGCTCGACCAGGCACCGGAAGTCAAAGGCAAGCCGTTGATCCTGCTGGGCCAGAGCCTCGGCGGTTCCATGGCGGTTCACTACCTGGTCCAACATCCCGAACGGCAGAAACAACTCAAGGCTTTCGTCCTCGACGGCGTGCCCGCCAGTTATCGCAGCATCGGCCGGTTCGCCCTGAGCAATTCCTGGCTGACCTGGGCGTTCCAGGTGCCGCTCTCGTGGCTGGTGCCGGACGGTGACAGCGCGATTAACTCCATGGCGCAGCTCAACGACGTACCGAAACTGATCTACCACAGCATCGATGATCCGATCGTGCCCCTTTCCAACGGCATCCGTCTGTATCAAGCTGCGCCGCCGCCACGCGTGCTGCAATTGACCCGCGGTGGCCATGTGCAGACATTTGCCGACCCGGTCTGGCGCAAGGTCATGCTGCGGTATCTCGACGACCCGCAGCATTTCAACGGCCTGCGCCGCTTGGGTGAAATCCCCAACTACCCGGCACCCCCGAATTCAGAAGATGAACCATCAGAGAGTCCGCAATGAGTGAAGAACGTAACGCCATCCCGCTGATCATCACCGGTATCTGCAGCATCCTCGGCACGGTGGGTGCCCTGTGGTTCTACGGCTACCTGCACTTCGCCAAACCGGAAGATGCGCTGCTGCTCAGCGACTTCACCATGATCAAGACCGTGCCGGGAGAGGACTACAAAGTCTCCCTGGAGCCTGCCTCGCAAGTGGCCCAGTGCATCGATGGCGTGCTGGTGATGTTTGACACTGAACAGAAAGGCCTGACGGGCGTCTTGGTCAACAACAAGAAAAAAGCCGTGCGCTGCATGGGCGAAGAAACTCCGCAGAAGCTGGAGCAGTAACCCGGTCCTGCATTCACTGAAGATCCCTTGTAGGCGTGAGCCTGCTCGCGATAGCGGTGTGTCAGACAACAGAAGTGTTGAATGCTGAACCGCTATCGCGAGCAGGCTCACTCCTACAAGGGGGGTGTGAACTGCAGACATAAAAAGCCCCGCCTGATCGACTCAGGCGGGGCTTTTGTGTTTCAGCGGGTGAAGCTTAGTTCGAGCTGATCGCCGAACGCGGCATCACGGGCTGGTTGTCGTTGGAAATGGTCACTTCCACACGACGGTTCATCGCACGACCCGAAGTGCTGGTGTTTTCCGCAACCGGGTATTCCTTGCCATAACCCTGCGCAACGACGCGCGCTGGATCAACGCCCATCTTCACCAGCGCCATGCGCACGGAACCGGCACGACGCTCGGACAGCGACTGGTTATGCGAAGCCGTACCGGTGCTGTCGGTGTAGCCTTCGACGATCACTTTGCGATCAGGGTTTTCCTGAAGGAACTGCGCCAGTTTGTTGATGTTCACCAGACCGCTGGATTTCAGGTCGGCACGGTCGGTGGAGAACAGCACGTCACCGAAAGTCACCAGCGTACCGCGATCGGTCTGCTTGGCGTTGAGGCTGTCCTGCAGCTGCTTGATCTGCTGATCGCGAGCGTCGAGACGCGCCTGGGCACGTTGCGCCGAAGCATTTTTCAGGTTGGCTTCAGCGGTGCGCAGGGCGATGGTTTGCTTCGCCACTTCAACACGCTGGTTGGTCAGGTAAGCCAGTTGGTCGACCTCGTTCGGGTCTTTCTTGTCCATATAGGCCTTGTCGGCCTTGTCCAGGTAATCGCTGGCGTCTTTGGTTTCCAGTGCCGCCACTTTGCTGGCTTGCGGGTTGGCTTGCAGGCCGCTGTAGTTGGTGCGGGCCTGTTCCAGGTTCGCGTTAGGCGGTGTGGAGCAGGCAGCCAGTGCAACGCTTGCGGCCAGGAGAGCGGGGATCATCAATTGTGTACGCATAATAATTCGTCCTTTCTATCGATAAGAGCTTCAAGTCTGGTGTCGGGATGCGCGCTTACTGCACGGTGCGCTGGCTTTCCTGACGCAGTTCCTGAACCCCTTTCTGAGAGTCCTTCACAGCTTGTTCGGCTTTCATCGCCTGAGCTTTGCGTTCGGCTACGCGAGCGTCCCACTCAGCCTGCTCGGCCAGCACTTTGGCCTCGGCATACTTTTTGTCGTGCATGGCGATTTCGGCTTGCTTGAGCTTGTCCTGCGCGGACTTCATTTCCACGGCGGCGAACTCGGTGCCGCCGGCGCTGACGGCGCCATTCACAGCCGATTGGGTCACGGCGAATTGCTCGGTCGGCGGATTGCCAGCACAACCGGCCAGTACGAAGCTGCTGCCGATTGCCAGGGCAGCCAGTTTCAGACTGCGCAGGTGGGTGAACGAGGATTTGGCAGTTCGGGTCTTCATGGTCTTCAACTCCATTGGTGTAACTCCTGAAAAACTTAAAATCCATGCTGGGCAAGGAGCCGTAACCGTCAATTTCCGGGGGTGTTTTGAAACGGCCGTCCCAGGCGTGGTTAATGGCTGTGACCCGAGGGGTTTTTCAAAAGTTCAGAGAAGATGGCCTATCGCCCG
Organism: Pseudomonas sp. GW823-FHT02C02; assembly: GCF_058797635.1. Taxonomy (NCBI): domain Bacteria; kingdom Pseudomonadati; phylum Pseudomonadota; class Gammaproteobacteria; order Pseudomonadales; family Pseudomonadaceae; genus Pseudomonas; species Pseudomonas sp. GW823-FHT02C02. The sequence continues at coordinate 302,118 of NZ_JBXAJV010000005.1, forward strand.
AAAATACTTTGACCGAACGGACAAGGCTCTAAATCGGGAACTTTGGCGCTGTGCAGCGGTATGCCCGACCTTTTCAAGGCTCGGGAACACGCAATTATCGAAGGGATACGCAGGCTAAATGTGGGAGCGAGCCTGCTCGCTAGCGGTGTATCAGCCAACAGAAACGTTGAATGTTCAACCACATTCGTGAGCAGGCTCGCTCCCACAGGGTTTGGCGGGAGGATCAGTGTTTCTGCTTGTCATCGCTCGATGACAAATCGTGCAAGTGACGCCGTGACAACGCGAGAAAACGCGGGGTCGGGCCGACGTCTTCGTACAGCGGATCACCTTCTTCATCGGTGGCCACCACGGTCGATCCCTTCACGTATGGAAAGCTCTTTTCGAGCTCTTCCAGCGCGGCGCCGATCAGTTCGCCAAGCAGTTCTTCGGGTTGGCGTTTGGGATACATCTCGGTAATCGCCGCCAGCCGTGCGGCCGCTTCCATGTCCAGATGAATCCTGTAACCGGTGTCGGTCAGGCGACCCTTGGCGTTTTCTTCCCAATGCTGGGCAAGTTCGCGGATTTTCATAAAAACCTCATTTCGCTCCTGCTCGTGGCAGGCGTGTGAGTGTCCGCCAGTGGCCGGCGGCAAGCCGTTGTACGGCTTACTCTTCAGACTAGCTCGAACCCATAAGGTTTACCGCCCCTTCGTCGTCTGCTTGTAAGAAGCGCTTTAGAGCGGCACTCTCTGTTAACAGAGCATGGCATTCATAGACACCCGGATTTTCGCTGGAGAACTGCTGATGACCGATATTGATGCACGCTTGCGCGAGGACGTTCACCTGTTGGGTGAGCTGTTGGGCAACACCATTCGTGAACAGTACGGGGACGGCTTTCTCGACAAGATCGAGCAGATCCGCAAGGGCGCCAAAGCCGACCGTCGCGGTTCGATGGACGCCGAGCTGAGCGCCAGCCTCAACCAATTGAGCGAAGACGAGTTGTTGCCGGTGGCGCGGGCGTTCAACCAGTTTCTCAACCTGGCCAATATCGCCGAGCAGTATCAGCTGATTCACCGCCGGGAAGAGTCGCAACCGGCGCCGTTTGAAGCACGGGTGTTGCCGGAACTGCTCGCGCGCCTGCGTGCCGAGGGACATAGCGCCGAATCCCTGGCCCGGCAACTGGGACGGCTGGAAATCGAGCTGGTCCTCACCGCGCACCCGACCGAAGTGGCGCGCCGCACGCTGATCCAGAAGTACGACGCCATCGCCGCGCAACTGGCCGCCCAGGATCATCGCGACCTGACGACAGCCGAACGCGAGCAGATCCAGGCGAAGTTGCAGCGCCTGATCGCCGAAGCCTGGCACACCGAAGAAATCCGCCGCACCCGCCCGACGCCAGTCGACGAAGCCAAATGGGGTTTCGCGGTGATCGAGCATTCGTTGTGGCAGGCGATCCCCAACTACATGCGCAAGGCCGATAAAGCCCTGCACGCCGCCACCGGCCTGCATCTGCCGCTGGAAAGCGCGCCGATTCGCTTTGCCTCGTGGATGGGCGGCGACCGTGACGGCAACCCGAACGTGACGGCCGCCGTGACCCGCGAGGTGTTGCTGCTGGCGCGCTGGATGGCTGCGGATTTGTACGTGCGCGACATCGATCACCTCGCTGCTGAACTGTCGATGCAACAGGCCAGCGATGCACTGAAAGCCAAGGCAGGGGACAGCGCCGAACCTTATCGCGCGGTGCTTAAGCAGTTGCGTGAACGTCTGCGGGCGACGCGTAATTGGGCGCATGCCTCTTTGACGGCCACCACCCCGGCACCGGCCGATGTGCTGCAAAACAACCGCGACCTGCTGGATCCGCTGGAGTTGTGTTACCACTCCTTGCACGAGTGCGGCATGGGCGTGATCGCTGACGGTCCATTGCTCGATTGCCTGCGTCGGGCGGTGACCTTCGGGCTGTTCCTGGTGCGGCTCGATGTGCGCCAGGATTCGTCCCGTCACACGGCGGCGATGACTGAAATTACCGACTACCTCGGCCTCGGTCGCTACGAAGACTGGAGCGAGGAAGAGCGCATCGCCTTCCTGGTGCGTGAGCAGAACAATCGGCGGCCGTTGCTGCCAGCGTACTTCAAGCCGTCGGCCGACACCGCCGAAGTGCTGGCGACGTGCCGGGAAATTGCTGCCGCCCCGGGGGCCTCGCTCGGCTCTTATGTGATCTCCATGGCCGGTGCCGCATCCGACGTGCTCGCCGTGCAACTGTTGCTCAAAGAGTCCGGCGTATTGCGGCCGATGCGCGTGGTGCCGTTGTTCGAAACCCTCGCCGACCTCGACAACGCCGGCCCGGTGATTGAAAAGCTGTTGCTGCTGCCGGGCTATCGCTCGCGCCTGCAAGGGCCGCAGGAAGTGATGATCGGCTATTCCGACTCGGCCAAGGACGCAGGCACCACCGCCGCGGCCTGGGCGCAGTATCGGGCGCAGGAGCGTTTGGTCGACATCTGCCGCGAGCAGCAAGTCGAGCTGCTGTTGTTCCACGGTCGCGGCGGCACCGTGGGGCGCGGTGGTGGTCCGGCGCACGCGGCGATTCTGTCGCAGCCGCCCGGTTCAGTGGCGGGACGTTTCCGCACCACCGAGCAGGGGGAAATGATTCGTTTCAAATTCGGCCTTCCGGACATCGCAGAGCAGAACCTCAATCTGTACTTGGCGGCGGTGCTGGAAGCGACACTGTTGCCACCGCCGCCACCGGAACCGGCGTGGCGCCATTTGATGGACGAATTGGCCGCCGACGGCGTCAAGGCTTACCGCGCCGTGGTGCGGGAAAATCCGCAGTTCGTCGAGTACTTCCGCCAATCCACCCCGGAGCAGGAGTTGGGTCGCTTGCCGTTGGGCAGCCGCCCGGCCAAGCGCCGCGCCGGCGGGATTGAAAGCCTGCGCGCCATTCCATGGATCTTCGGCTGGACCCAGACGCGCCTGATGTTGCCGGCCTGGCTCGGCTGGGAAGCGGCGCTGAGCAAGGCGCTGGAACGTGGCGAGGGCGAGCTGCTGGGGCAGATGCGCGAACAGTGGCCTTTTTTCCGCACGCGCATCGACATGCTGGAAATGGTCCTGGCCAAAGCCGATGCCGACATCGCCCGATCCTACGATGAGCGTCTGGTCGAGCCTGATTTGCTCCCTTTGGGTGCGCATTTACGCGACCTATTGTCGCAGGCGTGCGCTGTGGTCCTCGGGTTGACCGGTCAGTCTCAGCTACTGGCACATAGCCCAGACACCCTCGAATTCATCCGCTTGCGCAACACCTATCTCGACCCGCTTCATCTATTGCAGGCCGAACTGTTGGCGCGTTCGCGGCAACAGGAAGTGGCGCAGGGCAGCCCGGTAGAACAGGCGCTGCTGGTGTCTGTGGCGGGGATTGCTGCCGGTTTGCGAAATACCGGCTAAGGTTTTCGTCGTGGGGGGAAGGCACCCGGCGCGAGCTTCGGGTGCCAGTGGACAAGGGGCTGAAAAGGTCTGACAAGCGACAGTTAATGACGGGGTTGCGACTAGGAGTACCCCGTCCCAAGGTCACGCAAGGCGCGGGTTTCTCCGACTTTCGGCGGCTTGTATGGTCCGGGCCTGCTGTGTATCTTGATCAGCCTTTGGCCGTTTGGGCGGTCACGACCCTGTTTTTGAGATTGGCCCCACGAGGCGAATCCGTTGTTATCTATATAAAAAATTGAGGAGCACATCGATGCGCGTCATTCTGCTGGGAGCTCCCGGGGCCGGTAAAGGTACTCAGGCTAAGTTCATCACCGAAAAGTTCGGCATCCCGCAAATCTCCACCGGCGACATGCTGCGTGCCGCAGTCAAGGCCGGCACCGAGCTGGGCCTGATCGCCAAGAGCGTCATGGACAGCGGTGGCCTTGTGTCCGATGACCTGATCATCAATCTGGTCAAGGAACGCATCAGCCAGGCCGATTGCGCCAACGGTTTCCTGTTTGACGGTTTCCCGCGCACCATTCCCCAGGCTGAAGCCCTGGTGAAAGCCGGCGTCGAGCTGGATCACGTGGTTGAGATCGACGTCAAGGACGAGGACATCGTCCAGCGTATCGCCGGTCGTCGCGTGCATGAGGCTTCAGGTCGCGTGTACCACATCGTCTACAACCCGCCGAAAATTGCCGGTAAGGACGACATCACTGGCGAAGAGCTGGTACAGCGCAAAGACGATACCGAAGAAACCGTGCGTCATCGTCTCTCCGTCTACCACGCTCAGACCGAGCCTTTGGTGAAGTTTTACCAGGAGCTGTCCACCGCTCAAGGCAAACCGAAGTACAGCCACATCGAAGGTGTTGGCTCGGTTGAAGCGATCACCGGCAAGGTGCTTGAAGCGCTGAACTGAAAAGTCTGAATCGCTTCATCTTCTACGGCCCGCTTGCGGGCCGTAGTTGTTTATACTGGCGCACTTTTTCTGACCTCTCTTACGGAAACATCGATGAGCACCTTGCTGGCCCTGGACACCGCGACTGAAGCTTGCTCCGTTGCCTTGCTGCATGACGGCAAGGTCACGAGCCATTACGAGGTGATCCCGCGCCTGCATGCGCAAAAGCTGTTGCCGATGATCCAGCAGTTGCTCGCCGACGCCGGGACCACCCTGCAAGCGGTTGATGCCATTGCCTTCGGTCGTGGGCCGGGCGCATTCACCGGCGTGCGGATCGCCATTGGTGTGGTGCAGGGCCTGGCGTTTGCGCTGGATCGCCCGGTGTTGCCGGTCTCCAACCTGGCGGTACTGGCACAACGGGCTTATCGCGAACACGGCGTCAGCCAGGTCGCAGCCGCCATCGATGCGCGCATGGATGAGGTGTATTGGGGGTGCTACCGCGAAACGGCGGGGGAGATGCGCCTGGTCGGCAATGAAGCGGTGTTGGCGCCGGAAGTGGCCGCATTGCCGGCTGATGCCAGCGGTGAATGGTTCGGCGCCGGCACGGGGTGGGGGTATGCCGAGCGCATCGCTGTCAATCTGAGTGGGCAGGATGCAGGCATGCTGCCGCACGCCGAAGACCTGCTGACGCTGGCGCGGTTTGCCTGGGCGCGTGGAGAGGCAATCGTGGCGGACGAGGCTCAGCCGGTTTATCTGCGCGACAAAGTGGCGACGCCGAAAGCGCGTTAATCCCAATGCTGTTGTGGCGAGGGAGCTTGCTCCCGTTGGGTTGCGAAGCGACCCCAGGATTCCATCAGCAACGCCGAGCCGGCAGGTTTTGCGACGGCTGCACAGCCGAACGGGAGCAAGCTCCCTCGCCACAATGGACATTCCAACTGCAGCCAATCGTCGATTTATCCCCCGGCTTTTAAACCTTTTCGTATTTCTGTGTTCTAGTTATCACTCGGTGGTTTGCGAAGTGGGTTATGTGCCACTAAACTGCCATTACTGATACCGGACATGTACTTATGCGTATAGACGGCCTTTCCTCCCAGTCCTACCCCCTCAAGCGCAAGCCTCGCAAAGGCCCTGTGGCGGATGACGACTACGTCGATATCGACGGCGAGCTGGAAATCCCATCCGAAGAGCAAATGGCCGCCCGTGCCGCCAAGGCTTCCGCGCAACGCCTGAGCAATCTCCCGGCCCGTCAGCAAGACATGATCTACCACCGTGCCATGAGCAAAAGCGTCGCCACGGCACTCGCCAGCTACCTGAGCACTGCCGGTTTTGTCGATTGGGATACCGATGTAATGGGCCTCGACCTGTACATCTGATGCGGCTGCCTTATTACCTCGGCTGCCCGTCCTGGAGTGAAAACGCCTGGCGCGATTATCTTTATCCGCCAGATGCCAAGCCCGCTGACTTCCTGAATCTCTATTCCCAAGTATTCAACGCCGTAGAAGGCAATACGACCTTCTACGCGAGCCCGGCTGCCAGCACCGTGCAGCGCTGGGCCGAAATCATGCCCGAACACTTTCGCTTCACCGCCAAGTTTCCCGGCGACATCAGCCACGGCGGTGACCTGCGCGAGCAACTGACCGCCGCCGACACCTTCCTGCAATTGCTCAGCCCGCTCGGTGAACGGGTTTCGCCCCTGTGGCTGCAACTGTCGAAAAGCTTCACGCCACACCGATTGCCCGAACTGGCCGGCTTCATCGATGCACTTGAGCGACCGCTGGCCGTTGAAGTGCGGCATGACGAGTTCTTTGCCAAAGGCGATAGCGAGCGCCGGCTCAATCGTCTGCTGCTGGATCGGGGCGTAGAACGCATCTGCCTTGATCCGCGAGCCCTGTTCAGCTGCACGTCGACCGATCCTTCGGTCCTCCACGCCCAGTCGAAAAAGCCCAGGGTGCCGCCACGTCCGGCAGCGTTTACCCAGTTTCCGCAGGTGCGTTTCATCGGCCATCCGCAGCTTGAGGCGAACGATCCGTTTCTGGAGCCGTGGGTCGAGAAAATCGCTTTGTGGATCGAAGAGGGCCGCACACCCTACATCTTCCTGCACACTGCCGATAACTTGCTGGCGGCCAAACTGGCGCAACGTTTTCACGCAAAACTGATGGTGCGTTTGCCTGGCTTGCCGCCGTTGCCTGAGCTATACAGAGAACCCGCCGCCGAGCAACTTGGCCTGCTCTGAGGCGGATTCGTTCCCCTTTTCAGGAGCCTGCCAATGGATGCGCAAACCCTTCGAGCCCAGGTGTTCAAAGCACTGCACGAACGCGAGGGCGCTTTTGTCATTCCCAATCCGTGGGACGCCGGCTCGGCGAAGATGCTCGCCAGCCTGGGTTTCGAGGCGCTGGCGACCACCAGTGCCGGTTATGCCTTTTCCAACGCACGCCCTGATGGAGGGTTGACGCTCGACGATACGCTGGCGAACGTGCGGGCGATTGTCGCGGCCACCGATCTGCCGGTGGCAGTGGATCTGGAAAACGGTTTCGCGGACGACCCGGATGAGTGCGCACAAAGCATTTTGGCGGCCGCGGCGGCCGGTGCGGTCGGGGGCTCGATCGAAGATGCCACCGGTCGTGAAGACGCGCCGATCTACTGTTTCGAACATGCCGTGGCGCGCATTGAAGCCGCCGTCGCAGCGGCTCGCAGCCTGCCTTTCCCTTTTATGCTGACCGCCCGTGCCGAGAATTTTCTGCACGGCAATCCTGACCTGGCCGATACCATTCGCCGTTTGCAGGCGTTCGCCGAAGCGGGCGCGGACGTGTTGTACGCGCCGGGGCTGCGCAGCGCTGAAGATGTGTTGGCGGTGGTCCGCGCCGTGGCGCCGAAACCGGTCAACGTGTTGATGTCCGGGGGGCTCAAATTGACGGTGGAGCAATTGAGCGAGATGGGCGTCAAACGCATCAGCGTCGGCTCGGCCCTGGCCTTGGCGGCCTACGGCGAGTTTTACCGCGCGGCCGAAGAGATCAAGACGTCGGGCACCTTCGGGTTCACGTCACGGTCGATGCCATACGCCAAGGCCAATCAATTGTTCAAAGGCTGACGATGCGGTTTCGGTGGTGGCTGTTGTTGATGCTGTTAATGATCGGTGCGGCGGGCGTGAGCGTCTGGCGCGGCTGGATCTCGCCGCCACCCCAGTGGAACCCTTGGGCGCCGCTGGACGTGAAGGCCGCCCCGAACTTTCTGACGCGCTATAAACTGATGCGCCTGCGCGATGATCCGCAATTGTGTGATCAGGCCTTGAGCAGCTCCGGTTTACGCGTTGCGCATCAGGCCGACAGCCCCGGCGCGACGTGCCCGTTGATCAACACCTTGCGTGTCCAGGGCGGCGATGTGGGGTTGAGCAGCAGCTTTCTCGCCAGTTGCCGTTTGGCGGTGTCGTTTGCCCTGTTCGAGCACCACGCCCTGCAACCCGCCGCGCAAGCGGTGTATGGGCAGCCTGTCAGCCGGGTCGATCATCTTGGCAGCTTCGCCTGTCGCAACGTCTATGGCCGCGAAAACGGCAGGCGAAGCCAGCACGCCAGCGCCGATGCGCTGGACATCGCCGGTTTCCGCCTGGCGGATGGTCGCTCCATCAGCGTGCTCAGGGATTGGCCCAAGGATAATCAGGACGCCCAGTTTCTGCGCCAGGTCCGCGATGGCGCCTGTGGCGTGTTCAGTGTGGTGTTGAGCCCGGACTACAACGACGCCCATCGCAATCACTTTCATGTCGATGTCGGGCCGTGGTGGGTGTGTCGCTGAGGGCTTTTGTTGAAGGTCAGGCGGCGATGCGCAGGTTTTGCAGGACGATCGGGCGAGCCCAGCCGGTATCGAAATCGAAGTGTTTTTGTTGCTCGACCAATTCTTCGGGGGAGAACGGCGGGAACGGTTTGTCCAGCAGGTCGAGTTCGAATTCGGCGATCGGCAAGTGCAGAGGACGCGGTTGTGGTGCCGGGCCGGCTTCTGGCGCAGGCTGGCCGGCGGTGAGCACGATCGGCCGCACCCAGCCACTTTCAAAGTCTTGTTGCTTCTGCTGGGCGACGATTTCTTCAGCCGGGAACGGCGGGAAAGGCTTGTCGGCCAGGTCCATTTCGAACTCGGCAATCGGCAGGAACAGCGGCTCGGGTGGTTTGACTTCGGTTTCTTTCACATCGCATTCGCGTTGGCTGACGATGTGCGCCAGCAGTTCGCTGCCGACGGTCGGCTCCACCGGGCTTTCGAGATCAACCGGAGGAAACGTGCCACACGCCGGCACCACATCCGTCGACTGTTCGGCCAGGGCCTGGGCAAAAAAATCCTGCCACAGGTGACTGACGCCGCTCAGTGCCTGGGAATTTCGCAGGCCATAATCGCCATGACGCGATATGTAGCCTACGGATGTGGATTGAATGCCTGACATTTTTCTCGGTCGACGCTCAGCTCTGGCAAAATGCTCGTTAGTTTTGTTATCGGCCGTTTTTGCCGATCATTAATTTTTTGAGCGTGTTTTCCCATGATTGAGCAACCTGCGGCCTGCCGCATCCATGTCGAGGCCTCCGCCCCGGCGTTTCAGCCACAAGCCGAGCAGTGGGCCGAACGCCTGGGCTTGCCTTTGCACGTGGATGACGGCGAGTTTGCCTTGCAGGTAGGCGAACAAGGTTTGCAGCTGCAACAACTGGGGCCGGACGCACCGGGGCCGGTGCGGGTGGACTTCGTCGAGGGTGGCGCGGCGCATCGGCGGTTGTTCGGCGGTGGCACTGGGCAAATGATCGCCAAGGCGGTGGGCATCGCCCAGGGCGTGCGTCCGCGTGTGCTGGATGCCACGGCGGGGCTGGGCAAGGATGCGTTCGTGCTGGCGAGCCTTGGCTGCGAGATGAGCCTGATCGAGCGTCAGCCGCTGATTGGCGCGTTGCTTGAGGATGGACTGGCCCGTGGCGCGGAGGATTTCGACGTGGCGCCAATCGTGGCGCGGATGAAGTTGCTCAAGGGCAACTCAATCGAGGTCATGCGCAACTGGGAAGGCGAGCCGCCGCAAGTGATCTACCTCGACCCGATGTTTCCGCACCGTGAGAAAACGGCGTTGGTGAAGAAGGAAATGCGTCTGTTCCGGCCGTTGGTCGGCGATGATCCCGATGCGCCGGCACTGCTCGAGGCCGCATTGGCACTGGCCAGCCATCGGGTGGTGGTCAAGCGTCCGCGCAAGGCACCGTGTATTGCCGGACCCAAGCCCAGTCATGCGCTGGACGGCAAATCCAGTCGGTATGACATTTATCCGAAGAAAGCGCTCAAGCCGTAAGACCGCGTTGCACCATTCGCGGGCAAGCCTCGCTCCTACAGGGCCTGCGTTAAACCTGTCGGAGCGAGGCTTGCCCGCGAAGGCGCCAGACCAGACAACCAAGCCTTATCAGGCTGTCTCTGGTCGATAAGCCCGCATAAACAACCCCACCACTTCCCGCACATGTTCCTCGGCCGCATCGCCTGTCACCGGCTCCCCGCAGCCATACAGCAAGCGGAAATTGCCCGCGCCCTTGAGCAGGCAGAAGAAATGCTCGGCCGCATTGCGCGGTTTATCGATGCTCAACGCGCCGCTCTGATCAACCTTGGTCAGCAACCGTTCCATGCCATGCAACATGCGTTGCGGCCCGGCCTCGAAGAAGATCAGTGAGAGTTTCGGGTCCTGGCTGCCCAAGGCCATTATCAGCCGATGCAGGTTCACCGATTCATCGCTGTTGATCAGCTGGTGGAAGCCGCGTGCGATGTTCAGCAGCACCGTTTCTACCGAAATGCCGTCCGGCAACTCGAAAAACAGTGTGGGCAACTGCTCTTCGCACTTGGCGATCACGGCGGCGGAGAACAGCGTCTCCTTGTCGTTGAAATGGCTGTAGACCGTCAGCTTCGACACGCCGGCTTCAGCCGCCACGGCATCCATGCTGGTGCTGGCGTAACCATTACTCAGAAACAAAATTTTCGCCGCATCGAGGATGGCCTGGCGCTTGGCCAGATCCTTGGGGCGGCCCGGGCCGTTGGGTGCTGAAAGATTGTTCGACATTCTTCGCTTTAATACTGGACTGGTGAGTTTGCTATTAATAACATACTCGCCAGTATAATTATTCCAAGCACCATTAGCGAAAGGTCCTTCACCATGTTCCGCTATGCCTTGCCCCTCGCGTTGCCAGTGTGTCTGGCGTTTCTATTGTCTGCGTGTGGCCACGAAGAGGCGCCGAAAACCACTGTCCGCCCGGCCATGGTGGTACAGCCAGAGCCTTCGGCCCAGGCAATGGAAAGCTATCCGGGTGAAGTGCGGGCTCGTTATGAGCCGGACCTGGCGTTTCGCATCGGCGGCAAGGTAAGTCGACGACTGGTAGAAGAAGGGCAGCGGGTCAAGGCCGATCAGCCTTTGGCCGAACTCGATCCCCAGGACGTGCGCCTGCAACTGGAAGCCACCCGTGCCCAAGTGGCCGCCGCCGAGGCCAATCTGAGCCTGGTGCGCGCCGAACGTGATCGCTACAAGACGCTGATGGACCGTCAGATGGTCAGCCGTTCGCAGTACGACAACGCCGAAAACCTTTACCGATCCGGTGAAGCACGCCTCAAGCAAATCAAAGCCGAATTCAACGTCTCGACCAATCAGGCCAGCTACGCGGTGCTGCGAGCGCCCCAGGATGGCGTGGTGGCCAAGCGTGCGGTGGAAGTCGGGCAAGTGGTGGCGGCCGGGCAAACCGTGTTCACCCTCGCCACCGATGGCGAGCGTGAAGTGTTGATCAGCTTGCCGGAGCAGAGCTTCGGCCGCTTCAAGGTTGGTCAGCCCGTCTCGGTAGAACTCTGGACCCAGCCCGATCAGCGTTTTGCCGGGCGCATCCGTGAGCTGTCGCCGGCTGCCGATCCAAAGTCCCGCACCTTCGCTGCCCGGATTTCATTCACCGGCGGCAAGGTCCCGGCCGAACTCGGCCAGAGCGCCCGGGTGTTCGTCCAGACAACTGAAGTGATACCGCTGTCCGTACCGCTATCGGCACTGACGGCGGAAAACGGCGCGACCTATGTCTGGGTCGTCAGTGCCAACAATACCTTGAAGAAAACCCCGGTCCGGGTCGGTGCCTTCGGCGAAAAAACCGTCCCGGTGCTCGAAGGCCTGAATGCCAGCGACTGGGTGGTGGCCGCTGGCGTCCATGTTTTGCTTGAAGGGCAGCAAGTGCGCCCGGTGGATCGCTCCAACCGCGTGGTCAATCTGGCGGACAAGGAGTAATCCCCGATGGGTTTCAATCTTTCCGAATGGGCGCTGCGCAATCGCCAGATCGTACTGTTCCTGATGCTCTTGCTGGCCGTCGTCGGCGCGCTTTCCTACACCAAGCTCGGCCAGAGCGAAGACCCGCCGTTCACCTTCAAGGCCATGGTGATCCGCACCAACTGGCCGGGCGCCACGGCGCAGGAAGTCTCGCGCCAGGTCACCGAGCGCATTGAAAAGAAACTGATGGAAACCGGGGAATACGAACGCATCGTGTCGTTCTCCCGCCCGGGCGAATCCCAGGTGACGTTCATTGCTCGTGACTCCCTGCATTCGGTGCAAATACCGGACCTTTGGTATCAGGTTCGCAAAAAGGTCAGTGACATTCGGCATACGTTGCCGCCGGGCATCCAGGGGCCGTTTTTCAACGATGAATTCGGCACCACCTTCGGCAATATCTATGCGCTGACCGGCGAGGGATTTGATTACGCGGTGCTCAAGGATTACGCCGACCGCATTCAGATCCAGCTGCAACGGGTGAAGGATGTGGGCAAGGTCGATCTGCTCGGGCTGCAAGACGAGAAGATCTGGATCGAACTCTCCAACGTCAAGCTTGCCACGCTCGGTCTGCCATTGGCCGCCGTGCAGCAAGCCCTTGAAGAGCAGAACGCGGTGTCCACGGCCGGGTTCTTTGAAACCACCAGCGAGCGATTGCAGCTACGGGTCTCGGGGAATTTTCAGACAGTCGATGAGATCAAGAACTTCCCGATTCGCGTCGGTGATCGCACTTTCCGTATTTCCGATGTGGCGGACGTGCGTCGCGGCTTCAACGATCCACCGGCGCCGCGAATGCGCTTCATGGCGGAAAACGCCATCGGTCTGGCCGTGGCGATGAAGGACGGCGGCGATATTCTGGTGTTGGGCAAGGCGCTGGAGATCGAGTTTGACCGCATCCAGAAAAACCTTCCGGCCGGCATGCAGCTGCGCAAGGTTTCCGATCAGCCCGCAGCGGTGAAAACCGGTGTCGGCGAGTTCGTTCAGGTGTTGGTGGAAGCCCTGGCGATTGTGTTGCTGGTGAGCTTTTTCTCCCTAGGTGTGCGCACCGGCATGGTGGTGGCGCTGGCGATTCCGCTGGTGTTGGCGATGACCTTCGCCTGCATGTATTACCTAGGCATCGGCCTGCACAAGATTTCCCTCGGCGCGTTGGTGCTGGCCTTGGGCTTGTTGGTCGACGACGCAATCATCGCCGTGGAAATGATGGCGATCAAAATGGAGCAGGGCTTCGACCGTATCAAGGCCGCCAGTTATGCCTGGACCAGCACCGCGTTCCCGATGCTTACCGGCACCCTGATTACCGCCGCCGGATTCTTGCCCATAGCCACGGCGCAATCGGGCACTGGGGAATACACGCGCTCAATCTTCCAGGTGGTGACCATCGCGTTGCTGGCTTCGTGGATTGTGGCGGTGGTGTTTGTGCCGTACCTGGGGGAAAAACTCCTGCCGGACCTGGCGAAGATTCATGCCGCCAAACATGGCACGGGTCAGCCCGACCCTTATGGCACGCCGTTCTATCAACGGGTCAGGCGCTTGGTGGAGTGGTGCGTGCGCTGGCGTAAAACTGTCATCGTGCTGACCGTGGTGTTGTTCATCGGCTCGATCGTGTTGTTCCGCTTTGTGCCGCAACAATTCTTCCCGGCCTCGGGTCGGCTCGAATTGATGGTCGATCTGAAACTCGCCGAAGGCGCGTCCCTGAGCAACACCGCCGACGAGGTTAAACGCCTTGAAGCCTTGCTGAAGGATCACGCCGGTATCGACAACTACGTGGCCTACGTCGGCACCGGTTCGCCGCGTTTCTATCTGCCGCTGGATCAGCAACTGCCGGCGGCCAGCTTTGCTCAGTTTGTCGTCCTGGCCAAGACCATCGAGGAGCGTGAAACCCTGCGCACCTGGCTGATCGAAACCCTCAACGAACAATTCCCGGCCTTGCGCTCTCGGGTCACACGCCTTGAAAACGGTCCGCCGGTTGGCTATCCGGTGCAGTTCCGGGTGACCGGTGAGCACATCGAGGAAGTCCGCGCATTGGCCCGCAAAGTGGCGGCCAAGGTTCGCGAGAACCCGCACGTGGCGAACGTCCATCTGGACTGGGAAGAACCGAGCAAAGTCGTCTACCTGAACGTCGATCAGGACCGCGCCCGGGCGTTGGGCGTGAGCACGGCGAACCTGTCGAAGTTCCTGCAAAGCTCCCTGACGGGGTCCAGTGTCAGCCAGTACCGCGAAGATAACGAGTTGATCGAGATCCTGCTGCGCGGCACCCTGCATGAGCGCACCGAACTGTCGTTGTTGCCGAGCCTGGCGGTGCCGACCGACAACGGCCGCAGCGTCGCGCTGTCGCAGGTCGCGACGCTGGAATATGGCTTTGAGGAAGGCATCATCTGGCACCGTAATCGCCTGCCGAACGTGACGATCCGCGCCGACATCTACGGCAAGGAACAGCCGGCGACGCTGGTGCAGCAGATCTTGCCGACCCTCGACCCGATCCGCGCCGAATTGCCGGACGGTTACTTGCTGGACGTCGGCGGCACGGTGGAAGACTCGGCCCGTGGCCAGAACTCGGTGAAGGCCGGCGTGCCGCTGTTCATTGTGGTGGTGCTGACCTTGCTGATGCTGCAACTGCGCAGTTTCTCGCGCACGGTGATGGTGTTCCTGACTGCACCGTTGGGTCTGATTGGCGTGACGCTGTTCCTGATGGTGTTTCGTCAGCCGTTCGGTTTTGTCGCGATGCTCGGGACCATCGCACTGTCCGGGATGATCATGCGTAACTCGGTCATTCTGGTGGACCAGATCGAGCAGGACATCGCCGCCGGGCTCAAACCGTGGCAAGCAATCATCGAAGCCACGGTGCGACGCTTCCGACCGATTGTGCTGACCGCGCTCGCGGCGGTACTGGCGATGATTCCGCTGTCTCGCAGCGTATTCTTTGGGCCAATGGCGGTAGCGATCATGGGTGGGTTGATCGTGGCGACGGCACTGACATTGCTGTTTTTGCCGGCGTTGTATGCGGCGTGGTTCAGGATCAAGAAAGAGTCGGTGTAATCTCGGCGGCCTTCGGGCCGCCCGCTCTCTTGCTGACGTTCACCGCTCTAAATTGTGGGAGCGAGCCTGCTCGCGATGGCGTCGTGTCAGGCAATACATTTCGCAAATGGACGACCGCTTTCGCGAGCAGGCTCGCTCCCACAGTTAATCTTCTGAATACAAATACCGTGTACGACACAAAACCCTGTGGGAGCGGGCTTGCCCGCGATGGCGATCTGGCAGGCGACTATGTTTAAAGATCTGCCAAAACATCAGAACCTTCCCACGAAATTTTCAGGTTGTCTGTCGGAAGCGCGATCTCTAGGCTTTTGGGTGTCGCTGCAAAAAGCAGCGACCGGGTTTCGCAGCCCGGTTAAACTTCAGACGCACAGCGTCCACCATCCGAAAGCGGGCGTTTTTTTATGCCTGTGTTATGGCGGCTGTGCGCGGGAGATCTTCGGGTCTGCCGGGTTCCTGAAGTCCCGGTCTGCGAACCTGCGTACAGCTGCCACCTTATGTTCGTTTCGCAGCGAACGGTGACAGCTCCACTACTTCAGGAGTTACACGATGATTAAAGACAGCCCAAATCCTCCAGACACGGAAGCAGAACTGGAAAAAGAAACCGACCCGGTTTCCCCTTACGCCTTTCTCGATTCCAAAAAACTCCACGACGCGGCAATTCGCGCTCTTGATCACTATTTGGCGCCACCACCCGAAAAAAAGGCTAAAGCTGACCGTCGTCCCAGCTCGGTTTTCGTCATCGCCCCCAACGTTGATTCCGAAACCCTTTTGGCTCACGCCTGCGAAACCCTCGCTTCGGCAAATGTGATGGCCAGTGAGTTAGCCTTCGGTCTGAACGGACCGACATGCAATCTTATGTTGGCGGTTCAACAGATGATTTCGCTGGCGGAGTTATCGGTAAATCGCGTTCTGGATCAGGTTGATCCGCACCAGTAGCGCAAACGGAAAAAGCCCACTGACCTGTAAAGACCAGTGGGCTTTTTTGCGAGTTTCAATTGCCTGGAATTAAAGCGTACCAAACACCTTCTTCGCCAGACTCGTCGCCGCCGCCGCAGGGTTCTTGCGAATGGCTTCTTCCTGCTTGCCGATCATCTCGAACAAGCCGTTCAGTGCCTGCTCGGTCACGTAGCTTTCGATGTTGGCGTTCTTGGTATCCAGCACGCCCATGGTCGCTGCCTGGCCTGCGAAGGTGTTGTATTGCTTGGCCAGGCCGACCTGGTCGGTGGCTTGTTTCACGATCGGCAGAAACTTGACCCGAATCTGTTCGCGGCTGGTTTTGCTCAGGTACTGGGTGGCCGAGTCGTTGCCGCCGCTGAGAATCCCTTTGGCGTCATCGACGCTCATCTTCTTCACGGCATCCACCAGTATTGGCTGGGCCTGGGTCACGGCGGTTTCGGCCGCTTTGTTCATGCTGGTTTCCAGCTCAGTGACCTGATCGCCCATGCCGAACTGTTTCATTTTGCTGGCGACTTTGCCCAGTTTGCCCGGCAGTTCGATTTTCACGTCCGGATTGTTGCTGAAGCCGCCCGGCGTGCCGAGTTGTTTGACGGCCAGTTGCGCGCCTTGGGTCAGGGCATCCTTGAGGCCACCGGTGGCGTCTTTTTGCGACAGGTCATTGAGCGACAGCGCCAGTGCGCTGGCGGAGATCATCAAGCCTGCACACAGGCCGGCAAAGCGAAGGGTAGGGCGGAGCATGGCGGCTTCCTTGTTCAAAAAAGAGACATTAGCGAATGGCGTCGACGCGGATTTTCAGTGGCTGCGGATCGCTGCCATCCAGCTGTACGGCGTGGTGTTCGGTGGTGATGAACATCAGTTTGCCGCCGACTTCGATGCGCGCGCTGACGGAGTAGCGATGGCCGGGTTTGACCTGGGCCGGATCGTAACTCAGATGAAACGGCAGCGGCACCTGGCCTTTGACCGGACCTTTCTGTTCGTCGAGGACCACGGCAGGTGCATCGGCCAGGGACACGTCCTGCAAGCTGACGCTTAAGGTGGCGCTCGGTGGCAGGGCAATGCGTTGCAGGTAGAAGACTTCGCCATCGAGGGCGGTTTTAGCGGCGGGTTGCATCGTCTGACAGGCGCCCAATAAAGTGGTCATTGCCAACAAAGAGAGTTTTTTCATCGCCGATCTCCGGTCAATGTGGGCGCGAGCAAGCTCGCTCCCACAGGGATTACATTAAGCCTCGGGCTGAGGGGCGACCTGATCCGCCGCATCTTCGCTGCGATGCAACGCCACCTGACGGATCGACAAACGAATCTCCGCCGGCAACACCCGTTTCGCCGCGCCTTCCGCCAGTTCGCCCAGCAGTTCGTGATAACTCAGCTTGCCGGCTTCGTCGCGTTTGAGCACGTCAAGATCCAGCATGGTTTGAATGAAGTGGCGGAACAGGCTCTTGTCGAAGAACTCCGGGGCATTCAGCCCGTGCAGGATCGACAGGCGCTGGGCCATGACGGTGCACAGGTCTTCCAGTTCTTCGGCGCTGATGCTGTTCTGGCCGCTGTTGAGCAGCAGGGACACGGTCATGTAGAAGCGTTGCAGTGTCTGGGCGATGCTCTTCGACAACAACGTCAGCAACACGAAATGCCGCGAACTCGGCGCCGGGCGCAGGTACACGTCGTTCTCGAAACGCAGTAACCCTTGCTCGACGAACGCTTCGAGCCATTGATCGATCACGCCATCCAGCTCGTCCAGCGACCAGCGAATGAACAGCTCCGATTGCAGGTACGGATACAACGCCCGGGTGTAGCGCAGGATCTGTTCGCGGCTCATGCGCGAGGCGCTCTGGAAGAAACTCGCGAGCAAGGCGGGCAGGGCGAAGATGTGCAGCACGTTATTGCGGTAGTAGGTCATGAGGACGGCGTTCTGCTCGTCCAGATACAAAATCTTGCCCAGGGCATCGCTTTGCTCGGACAACAGGTCCATGTCCTTCACATGCTCGATCAACGCCCGGCCGTCACCGTCCGGCAGCGTGGTGTGCGGCGAATACGGGACCTTGCGCAACAGCGCCAGATACAAATCAAGCACCCGCGCCATGGCGCGATCATCCAGCGCCAGGCGGGTGGTGGACAGCAACGCCAGGGCCACCAGGTTGACCGGGTTGATCGCCGCCGCCTCGTTCAGATGCTGTGCGACTTTTTCGCCGAGACGGTTGGTGGTTTCGTTGAGCCAGGCCGGTTTGAACTGCGGGCCGAGTTCCTGTTTACGCCAGTCGGGCTGTTCGCTGTCGAGGAATTCCGCGAGTTTGATCGGTTCGCCGAAGTTCACCGCCACCTGGCCGAAACGCTGCTTGAGCGCACCGATGACTTTGAAGATGTCGAAGATCGATTCTTTCTTCTTGCTCGCACCACGCAGTTCGCCGAGGTAGGTTCGGCCTTCCAGCACACGCTCGTAGCCGATGTAGACCGGAATGAACACGATGGGCATGCGCGATGAACGCAGGAAGCTGCGCAGGGTAATTGCCAGCATCCCGGTTTTCGGTTGCAGCATGCGCCCGGTGCGCGAGCGGCCGCCCTCGACGAAGTACTCGACCGGGAAACCTTTGGTGAACAGAGTGTGCAGGTATTCGTTGAATACCGAGGTGTACAGCGGGTTGCCCTTGAAGGTGCGGCGCATGAAGAACGCGCCGCCACGGCGCAGCAGGCTGCCGATCACCGGCATGTTGAGGTTGATCCCGGCGGCGATGTGCGGCGGGGTCAGGCCATTGCGGAACAGTAAATAGGACAGCAACAGGTAGTCGATGTGGCTGCGGTGGCACGGCACGTAAATCACTTCGTGGCCTTGGGCAACTTTCTGCACGCCTTCGATGTGGTTGACCTTGATGCCGTCGTAGATCTTGTTCCAGAACCAGCTCAGCACTACTTCCAGGAAGCGGATCGCGGTGTAGGTGTAGTCCGAAGCGATCTCGTTGCCATAGCGCAGGGCCTGGGCCTTGGCTTTTTCCGGGGAGATGTTCTCGCGCTCGGCTTCGTCGAGGATCGCTTGCTTGACCAGTGGTTGATTGAGCAGGCCTTTGACCAGGTTGCGACGGTGGGAAATGTCTGGGCCGATCACCGCGGCTTTCAGGTTGCGGAAGTGCACCCGCAGGATCCGCTGGGCCATGCGCACCGTGCGTTCGTGGCCTTTGTTGTGGTCGATCAGCTCTCGCAAGTGAATCGGTGCCGAGAACTGCACGCGGGTCTTGCGCCCCAGCACGATGACGCTCAGCAACCGACGCAGGCGACCGGTAACGGCCCAACTGTCGGCGAAGAGCAATTTCCACGGGCTCGATTCGCTGTCGGGTGACTGCCCCCAGAACACGCTGACCGGAATGATCTGCGCGTCTTCGGCGGCGTTCTGGCTCAGGGCACTGACCAGGCGGGTCAGGGCGGGCGGCGCACCACGTTTGTCCTGTCGGCCGAGCCAGTCGGGCTCCGGTGTCAGGTAGAAAAATGCGGCGGGTTCCACCAGATTACCCACCGACACAGGCAGCACCGGACGGGGCAGGCCGGCTTTGCTGCATTCGGAGTCGACCACGGCCAGGTCGGTCAGCGAAGGGTTTTGCAGGACGTAGAACACCGGACGACTGCGGTCGAGGTTGAGGGTGAACGACGACTGGTTGATCGTCTCCGAGCGAACCCAGAGATAGAGCAGTCGGCGCAGGGTGCCAAAAACAAGACGGCGGAACGGGGAACGGGTCATACGGCTTCTGCGTGAGTGAGTAAAACCAAGCAATTGCTCGGGCGGCCGATAGTGTGCCGTATTCGTCGAAAATCGGCAAAAAAGCGGGTAAGTAAAGTTGAGTTGAGAGTTTTGGCGCCTGTCATATACTCGGCGCCTCAACAATAAAAAGAAGGGGGTATCGATTCATGGCTACGCGCGAAACCGGCAATGTGAAGTGGTTCAACGACGCCAAGGGCTACGGCTTCATTCAGCGCGAGGACGGGGTGGACGTGTTCGTGCACTACCGCGCGATCCGCGGCGAAGGGCATCGCTCGCTGGCTGAAGGTCAGCAGGTGGAATACGCCGTGGTGACCGGCGAGAAAGGCTTGCAGGCAGAGGATGTGGTGGGTTTGTAACCCCACTCCTCAGATCACACATAAAACCTGTGGGAGCGAGGCTTGCCCGCGAAGGCGTCATCACTGGCGCTAAAAGCTTCGCGGGCAAGCCTCGCTCCTACAAGTTTTGTGGGAACGTGGATTACGCGGTTTTCCAGATGATTTCTTCTTCACCGTCAGCGCTGATGCGCATCCAGCGATCGGCCGTTTCTTCACCTTCTTCCTCAACCCAGCTGCCCGGTGCGCAACGCACTTCGACATTCAGTGCGGCAAACGCGGCGCGGGCGCAGGCGATGTCGTCTTCCCACGGGGTCTGGTCGCTGTCCAGGAACAGGCTGTTCCATTTGCCCACGGCTTTCGGCAGCCAGGTGACCGACACGTTGCCGGCCTTGCACTTGTAGGTCTGGCCCTTCTTGACCCATTCACTGCACTGGCCCAACGCTTCGCTAAGCCAGTCTGCAACGGCCTTGTAGTCGACGTCAGCGTCTTTCAGGTAAATCTCGATATCGGGTTGGCGCATGGATGTCCTCACTGCGGTCTTGAAAAATCCATTCGCGGATTTAGCCGGCCTCAAGCTGTTGCTCAAGACCAAAAATTATTGAAGTACGAAATAATCGTAGCGCATCGACACGGTGACCTCGAACGGCTCCGCCTGCTCGATGACCGCCGTCCGGCGTTCGGCACTGGCACGCCAGCCGTGTGGCGTCATGGCCAGCAGGTTGGCGCGATCCTGGCCATTTGAAAGTGTCAGTCTGAATTCCAGGGTTTCGCTGTGTTGCAGCGCCATGCCTTCCGGCACCAGGGCCAGATGCTTGTCGTCGGTGTATTCACGGACTTCGTCGTACAGCCGCTCGCGCAATTCCATCAGGTGGCCGCTGGTCGGCCCGACTTTCATCAAACCGCCGCCGGGGCTGAGCAGGCGTTTGGCTTCTTCCCAATCCAGCGGACTGAAGACGCTGGCGAGAAACTGGCAGCTCCCCGAGGCCAACGGCACCCGGGCCATGCTGGCGATCAACCAGGTCAGCTGCGGATTGCGTTTGCAGGCGCGTTTGACCGCTTCCCGGGAGATGTCCAGCGCGTAACCATCGGCATTGGGCAGGGCTTCGGCAATTTGCGCGGTGTAGTAACCCTCGCCGCAACCGATGTCCAGCCAGCGCTGGGGCGCGTACTGCGCGGCCAGTTCGGCCAGGCGCTTGGCCACCGGCGCGTAATGGCCGGCGTTCAGGAAGTCGCGACGGGCCTCGACCATGGCGAGGTTATCCCCAGGGTCGCGGCTGTTCTTGTGCTGCACTGGCAGCAGATTCAGGTAACCCTGCCGCGCACGGTCGAAACGATGCCCGGCGGGGCAGGCCACGCCGTTGTCCACCGCGTTGAGCGGTTCGCTGCAGATCGGGCAGGCGAGCATCAGGCGAGCAACTTGATCAGGGTCTGGTAGTAGATTTCGGTCAGCACATCGAGGTCGGCGGCCAGTACACGCTCGTTGACCTGGTGAATCGTCGCGTTGACCGGGCCCAGTTCAACCACTTGGGTGCCCATGGTTGCGATGAAGCGCCCGTCGGAGGTGCCACCGCTGGTGGAGGCTTTGGTTTCGCGCCCGGTGATGTCCTTGATGCTCGACGCCACGGCATCCAGCAATGCACCCGGCTCGGTCAGGAACGGCAGGCCGGACAATGCCCAGTCGATGTGCCAGTCCAGGCCATGTTTGTCGAGGATGTCGGCGACGCGCTTTTGCAGGCCTTCAACGGTGGACTCGGTGGAGAAGCGGAAGTTGAACACCGCCACCAGGTCGCCCGGAATCACGTTGGTCGCGCCGGTGCCGGAATTGACGTTGGAAATCTGGAAACTGGTCGGCGGGAAGAAATCGTTGCCGTGGTCCCAATGCTCGGCGGCCAGTTCGGCCAGGGCCGGGGCAGCGAGGTGGATCGGGTTCTTCGCCAGGTGTGGATACGCCACGTGACCTTGCACACCGCGAACGGTCAGCTTGGCACCGAGTGAACCGCGACGGCCGTTCTTGACCACGTCACCCACCAATGTAGTGCTCGATGGTTCGCCGACGATGCACCAGTCCAGACGTTCCTTGCGCGCGGCGAGGCGTTCAACCACGGCCTTGGTGCCATGGTGCGCCGGGCCTTCTTCGTCGCTGGTGATCAGGAACGCGACCTTGCCCTTGTGATCCGGGTAGTCGGCGACGAAGCGCTCGGCGGCCACGGTCATGGAGGCCAGGCTGCCTTTCATGTCGGCCGCGCCACGACCGCAGAGCATGCCGTGTTCGTCGATCAGCGCGTTGAACGGGTCGATCTGCCAGGCAGACACCGGGCCGGTCGGCACCACGTCGGTGTGTCCGGCGAAGCACAGCACCGGGCCGTCGTGTTTACCGTGGGTCGCCCAGAAGTTATCCACATCTTCGATGCGCATCGGCTCCAGGGTGAAACCGGCATCGCCCAGGCGCTGCATCATCTGCTTCTGGCAATCGGCGTCGACCGGCGTCACGGACGGACGGCGG
Source organism: Pseudomonas sp. GW823-FHT02C02 (assembly GCF_058797635.1). Lineage (NCBI taxonomy): Bacteria > Pseudomonadati > Pseudomonadota > Gammaproteobacteria > Pseudomonadales > Pseudomonadaceae > Pseudomonas > Pseudomonas sp. GW823-FHT02C02. The sequence goes on from NZ_JBXAJV010000005.1 coordinate 324,302, forward strand.
ATCAGGTCGATGGCGAGTTGAAGGGTCGGCGAAAGGTCGGCGTGGGCCGTCATGTAAGACTCCGGAGCTTTATTTGTAGGAGCGAGGCTTGCCCGCGAAGAACGATAGTGAGGTGTATCTGTTACACCGAGTCGCTTCATTCGCGGGCAAGCCTCGCTCCTACAGGAATTGAGGCAAGGCGCGCAAAATGGCGGTTATCTTAAAGCAAAACGGCGGCCATTGGCCGCCGTTTAGTGCATCTGTACTGATTTAGACAGCCGGTGCGGTCGCGGCTTCGGCCACCGGTTTCGGCAGCGAAGACAGGAACGCCATGATCAGCGCCGCCAGGTACGGCAGCGACTGCACCAGCAACATGGTCACCCAGAAGCGCATGTCGTTGCTCGGCATGCCGTTCACCAGGTAAATCCCCAGCGCCGCACCCCACAACAGCAGCATGATGAACACCTCTTCGCGCGCCTCCGAAATCGCCACCCAGAAGCCGTGGTTATCGGCGTTCTTTGGTGTGCGGAAAAACGGAATGCTGCTGGTGAAGAAACCGTACAGCACTGCTTTGGCGATGGTGTGCGACAACGCCAGCCCGGCCAGCGCCGCGCAGAACGCATCCTTGAGGTTGACCCCCACCGCACGACGGTAGAGGAAGATGATCTTGCCCACCTTGAACACGAACAGCGCCAACGGCGGGATGGCGAAAATCAGCAACGGCGGATCGACCCGCTGCGGCACGATAATCATCGCCGCCGACCACAACAGGGCGCCCACGGTGAAGAAGATGTTCATGCCGTCCGCTACCCACGGCAACCAGCCCGCGAGGAAGTGGTAACGCTGGCCACGGGTCAGCTCGCTGCCTTTGCCGCGCAGCAGGCTGGTGGTATGACGCTTGATGATCTGAATCGCACCGTAAGCCCAGCGGAAACGCTGTTTCTTGAAGTCGATAAAGGTATCGGGCATCAGGCCTTTGCCGTAGCTGGTGTGGTAATACGCCGCCGACAGGCCTTTTTCGAACACCCGCAGACCCAACTCGGCGTCTTCACAGATGCACCAGTCGGCCCAGCCCAGTTCCTCGAGCACCGAACGTCGGGTCATGGTCATGGTGCCGTGCTGGATGATCGCGTCACGGTCGTTGCGGGTGACCATGCCGATGTGGAAGAAGCCTTTGTATTCCGCGTAGCAGAGCTTCTTGAACGTGCTTTCGTTCTGATCGCGGTAATCCTGCGGCGACTGCACCACGGCGATTTTCGGGTCGGCGAAGTGCGGCACCATGTGCTTGAGCCAGTTCGGGTCGACGCAGTAGTCCGAGTCGATCACCGCAATCACTTCGGCATCCTTGGCGGTGTGCGGAATCAGGTAATTCAGCGCGCCACCCTTGAAGCCGGCCAGTGGCGCGACGTGGAAGAACTTGAAACGCGGGCCCAGGGTTGCGCAGTAATCGCGCACCGGTTCCCAGACCGCCGGGTCCTTGGTGTTGTTGTCGATGATCAGGACTTCGAAGTCCGGATAGTCGAGGTTGGCCAGGGCGTTGAGGGTCTGTTTGACCATCTCCGGCGGCTCGTTGTAGCAAGGGACGTGAATCGACACTTTCGGTCGGTAGTCCGATTCGCCCACCACCGGCAGGAATTCGCGCCGACGCTTGTGGGTCCAGACCGCTTCGGCCAGTTCATGCGCCTCGGTCAGCAATACGATAAAGACCCCGAGTGCGCCCAAGGCAAGGAGAAATCCTATCGTCAGGCTGAACCAGGTGCTGTATTGCAGGCTGTAGTCGTAACCGATCCACACCAGCACCGATCCGCAGAGGAAGGCGATAAAGGTCAGGAAGGTACGGCCGCGTTGACGCAGCGCCGAGCCGTCGATCATCAGCAGGGTCAGGGACAGCAGCGCCAGGACCACCGAACCGACCGCCAGCACGCGCCATTGCGGAATCGCGACAACCGGGCCTTCGAAGTTGAATTTCTGCTGGCGCGCGGCGTTGAAAACACCCCAGTAAGCGCCCACCGAACCTTCGTCGCTGGCCTTCCAGGGTTGGTCAAACGCTTCGATCACGAAGTAGTTGAAACCCTGGCGGTTGAGCTTGTTGACCAGCGTGCGCAGGTAAATCGCCTGGTCTGCCGGCGACGCATCGGCGCCACCGCGCATACGGCCGTTGCTCGGCCAGCCGACTTCCGACAGCAACAGCGGTTTTTTCGGGAACATCTTTTTCAGATCACGGGCACGGTCGAGTACGAACTGCCCGGATTGCTCCATCGGCACATGTTCCCAATACGGCAAGACGTGGGCAGCGATCAGGTCGACGTGCTTGGCCAGGCTCGGGTTTTCTTCCCATACGTGCCATTGCTCGGACGTGGTCACCGGCACTTTCACTGCCGCGCGGACGCGATCCAGAATGATGCTGAGTTCCGCGGCGGTAATTTCCTTACGGAAGATCGCCTCGTTGCCTACAACCACGCGAACCACGCTGCGGGAGGTGTTGGCGAGTTCGATGGCGCGCAGGATCTCACGCTCGTTGCGTTCCTCGTCCGGGCTGATCCAGATACCGAGGGTGACCCGCAAGCCGAATTCTTCCGCCAGTTTGGGAATGTCTCCCAGGGAGCCGTCGACCGAGTAAGTACGGATGTTGTCCGTCAGCTTGCTCATGATCTCCAGGTCGCGACGCATTTCATCGTCGGTCGGGTACTGCTCCTTCTGCGGATACTGGCCTTGCTGGAACGGCGAGTACGAGAAGCCGGAGATCTGTTCGGGCCAGTTGGGGGCGGTGACCGGGCGATTGATCAGCGCCCAGAAGCCGGTAAACAAGGCGGCGATGGCGAGCACCACAACCAGGTTGAGTCCAAATTTACGCGATGACATAGCTATTTCAGGTTCCAAAGGCTGTGGAACGAAGGACCGGTCGGCGTGTGCCAAGGGGCGCGCATCCTACACCGGGCATTCCCTGAGCGTATAGCTGACAGGGAAATGCCCTACGTTTGGCAATCCCGTTTCGCATAAGTTCTTACACTTGTCGCGGGAACTTAGATCTTGTCGCTGTCTGGCCCTATAATGCGCGCCGGTTTTTGGGGTTATGGTCATGAGTACAGAAGATCCGCGGTTTGCAGGCATCGCCCGTTTGTATGGCATCGAAGGCTTGGAGCGTCTGCGCGCAGCCCATGTGGCCATCGTCGGTGTCGGTGGCGTCGGTTCCTGGGCAGCGGAAGCCATTGCCCGTTGTGGCGTCGGCGAGATTTCGCTGTTTGACCTGGACGACGTTTGCGTCAGCAACGCCAACCGCCAACTGCACGCGCTGGACAGCACTGTCGGCAAACCCAAAGTCGAAGTGATGGCAGAGCGGTTACGCGGGATCAACCCGGACTGCACGGTGCACGCGGTGGCGGATTTTGTGACGCGCGAGACCATGGCCGAGTACATCACGCCAAACATCGACTGCGTGATCGATTGCATCGACAGCGTGAATGCCAAGGCAGCGCTGATCGCCTGGTGCAAGCGCCGCAAGATCCAGATCATTACTACCGGCGGGGCAGGCGGGCAGATCGACCCGACACTGATCCAGGTCTGCGACTTGAACCGCACCTTTAATGACCCGTTGGCATCGAAAGTGCGCTCGACCCTGCGCCGTGACTACGGCTTCTCGCGCACCGTGACGCGTCATTACAGCGTGCCGTGCGTGTTTTCGACCGAGCAACTGCGCTACCCGAAACCGGATGGCAGCATCTGTTTGCAGAAGAGTTTTGTCGGCGATGGCGTGAAGCTCGACTGCGCCGGCGGGTTTGGCGCAGTGATGATGGTGACGGCGACGTTCGGCATGGTCGCGGCGACCAAGGCTGTGGATAAAATTGTGGCGGGTGTACGGCGGCCGGCGGATCGGGTCAAGCCTGAGGTTTAAGGTTGCAGTTGTCGGCCTCATCGCGAGCAGGCTCGCTCCCACAGGTGAACGCGTTCCAATGTGGGAGCGAGCCTGCTCGCGATGGCGATTAACCAGCCAACTCATTCATCCGCTGAAGCACTGCATTGAGGCCATTACTGCGCGAAGGCGACAGTTGCCGCGAAAGCCCAAGCTGATTGAACCACTCCGGCAAATCCACCTGGCGCAACTCATCCGCCGACAAGCCGTTGACCCGCGCCAGCAGCAACGCCACCAACCCGCGAATCAACCGCGCATCGCTGCTCGCTGCAAACTGCCAGTGACCGTCATTCAACGAACCCACCAGCCACACCTGACTTTCACAGCCATGCACGCGGTTGGCGTCGACTTTATCCACAGCACTCAACGCAGGCAGACGGTCGCCCCATTGCATCAGCAGCCGCGCCCGCTGCTCCCAACCGGCGGCAGCCTGAAAGGTGTCGAGTGCCATGACGGCATCAGCCGGTAAGCTCATCGCAACAACTCCAGCGCCTGATCCAGCGCTTCAAAGAACCGTTCGAGGTCTTCGGAGTCGTTGTACAGCGCCAACGACACCCGGATCGCCCCGGCCAGTTCGAAGCTTTTGAGCAACGGCATCGCACAGTGATGACCGGCGCGCACGGCGATGCCCTGTTCGGTCAGCAAATGCGCCAGGTCAGAGTTATGCACACCCTCGACGACAAAACTGGCCAACGCCAATTGCGGTTTGCCCAGCAGTCGAATGCCATTACGCGCTTCAAGCCCCTTTAATAAATAGTCATGCAGCGCCGCTTCATGGGCCGAGACCGCGTCCTGATCAAGCCCCGCGAGATAATCCAGCGTCGCCCCCAGGCCGATCACACCGGCAATCGGCGGAGTACCGGCCTCGAAACCCAGAGGCGCGGGGCGAAAGCGTGCGCTTTGGAAATCCGCATCCAGCACCATTTCACCGCCGAATTGCCAATGGCGCAGTTGTTTCAGCGCCTCATGGCGACCGAACAGCACGCCCAGACCGTCGGGGCCATAGAGTTTGTGGCTGGAAAATACATAGAAGTCGCAACCCAGCGCCTGCACGTCATGCCGACCATGAACCACGCCTTGCGCACCATCGACCACGGTCAACGCGTCGTGCGCCTTGGCCATCGCCAGCAAGGCGGGCAACGGCTGCCAGACACCGAGCACATTCGACAGCTGACTGACCGCCAGCAAACGGGTTCTTGGGCCGATCAATTGTGTGGCGGCGTCGAGGTCGATCACCCCGTCGGCGTCCAACGGCAGGACCACCAGTTTCAAGTCGCGCCGGTGCGCCAGTTGCTGCCACGGCAGCAGGTTGGCGTGATGCTCCAGGGCGCTGATGACAATCTCATCGCCCGGATTGAATAGATGCTCAAGGCCATAGGCCAGGAGGTTCAGCGCGGAGGTCGCGCCGTGGGTAAAGATGATCTGCCCGCAATCGCCGGCATTCAGCCATTGCGCGACTTTGCTGCGGCTGGCCTCGAATGCCTGGGTGGCATGGGCGCCGGGCAAGTGTTGCGCCCGATGTACGTTGGCCGCGCCGTTGGTGTAGTAATGCGTCAGCGCATCCAGCAAGGCTTGAGGTTTTTGCGTGGTGGCGGCGTTATCCAGATAGGTCTGGTCTTGCCGTTGGAGCGCGGCGATAGCCGGAAAGTCGGCGCGCCAGGGAGAGAGAATCATCATGCTGTCGGGCCCTGGTCAACATGGGCGGGTGAACACCTGACCTGATGGTCTGGTCTACGCCGAACCTGTAGGCGCGAAGCTTGCTCGCGAAGCTTTTGGCGGCCTCAAGGGCCCCTCCGCGAGCAAGCTTCGATCCTACAGGGTAATCCGTGTGACGCCGCTTAGTTGTGAGCGTGCAGCGCTTCGTTCAGTTCGATCGCCGATTTGTGGGTTTTGCATTCCACGGCACCGGTTTCCGAATTGCGACGGAACAGCAAGTCAGGCTGGCCAGCGAGTTCACGGGCCTTCACGACTTTCACCAGCTGGTTTTTTTCGTCCAGCAGTGCGACTTTGGTGCCGGCGGTCACGTACAGGCCCGACTCGACGGTGTTGCGATCGCCCAACGGAATGCCGATACCGGCGTTCGCGCCGATCAGGCAGCCTTCGCCCACCTTGATCACGATGTTGCCGCCGCCCGACAGGGTGCCCATGGTCGAGCAACCGCCACCCAGGTCAGAACCCTTGCCGACGAAGACGCCAGCGGAAACGCGGCCTTCGATCATGCCCGGGCCTTCGGTGCCGGCGTTGAAGTTGACGAAACCTTCGTGCATCACGGTGGTGCCTTCGCCGACGTAGGCGCCCAGACGAATTCGTGCCGCGTCAGCGATACGCACGCCGGCCGGAACCACGTAGTCGGTCATTTTCGGGAACTTGTCTACCGAGAACACTTCCAGCAGCTCGCCGCGCAGACGGGCTTCCAGTTGATGCTCGGCCAACTCGGCCAGGTCGATGGCACCCTGGCTGGTCCAGGCTACGTTCGGCAGCAGCGGGAACACGCCCGCCAGGTTCAGGCCGTGCGGCTTGACCAGACGATGGGACAGCAGGTGCAGCTTGAGGTAGGCCTCAGGCGTGGAGGTCAATTGGGCGTCTTCGGCCAGGATGGTCGCGACCAGCGGCTTGTGGCTCTCGGCCAGACGGGTCAACAGGGCGGCTTGGGCAGCGTCGACGCCTTTCAACGCTTCAGCCAGTTGCGAAGCTTGGGCGGTGCTGAATGCGAGGGCCTGATTGCCTTCGGTGTAGCCCAGAACCGGCGCGATGGCCGCGACCAGTTCGGCCGACGGGTTAAGCAGTGGCTGTGCGTAAAACACTTCCAGCCATGCGCCTTGACGGTTTTGAGTGCCGACACCAAAGGCCAGGCTGAACAGGGTAGTGGACATGTAAATACCTCTAACAAAATTGAACGGGCAGGCTTACTTGAGCGCCGCCGCGTAGATATCTGGCTTGAAGCCAATCAGGGTTCGGTCACCGAGATCGAGCACCGGGCGCTTGATCATCGAGGGTTGTGCGAGCATCAGTTCGATCGCTTTCGCTTGGTCGAGATCGGCTTTGCGTTCGTCGTCGAGCTTGCGAAAGGTCGTGCCTGCACGGTTCAACACCACTTGCCAGCCGTGCTCGTCGCACCATTGGGTCAGGTGTTCACGGTCGATTCCGGCCGTCTTGTAATCATGGAAGTCATAGCTGACAGCGTGTTCATCGAGCCAGGTGCGCGCCTTTTTCATGGTGTCGCAGGCTTTGATGCCGAAAAGGTGCAACGTTTTGCTTGAAACGGTCAAGGAATTGCCCCCTTTGCAGGTGCTGGAAATAAAAGGTGAAGGATTATGCCATGACCGGACGGTTTCGCGGCGGCCGCGGTCGTTTAGTCATCGTAAGCCCGCTGGGTTTGCGCTGTTTCAGGGTGATGCGACATTGGTGCAACGGTCAGCCCGCAGTCTAAGCGGCTAATATGGCACTTCAATGCTGTCGATTACCTGGGAACCGCGCTTTATGCAAACCGCCTACACCGTCCTGATCCTGCTGATGCTGGTGGGCGTTTCACGCCTGATCGGACGGGTGATCCCGCTGCCGTTGCCCTTGGTGCAAATTGCCGCGGGTGCGTTGCTCGCCTGGCCGACCCTGGGTCTGCATGTGGCGCTGGATCCGGAATTGTTTCTCTTTCTGTTCCTGCCGCCGCTGCTGTTCTCCGACGGCTGGCGTATGCCCAAACGTGAACTGTGGCGCCTGCGCGGGCCGATCCTTACCCTGGCGGTGGGGCTGGTGTTGTTTACGGTGGTCGGCGCTGGCTATTTCATACATTGGTTGTTACCGAGTATTCCACTGCCGGTGGCCTTTGCGCTGGCGGCCGTGCTGTCGCCGACGGATGCCGTGGCGGTCTCGGCGATTTCCCAGAACCGTTTGCCGACGCCGCTGATGCACATGCTGCAAGGCGAGGCGTTGATGAACGATGCCACGGGCCTGGTGACGTTCAAGTTTGCGTTGGCCGCAGCGGTGACCGGGGTGTTTTCGCTGGCGAATGCCAGTGTGACCTTTGTGCTGGTGGCGCTCGGCGGCCTGGCCGTCGGTGTGGCCTTGAGCTGGCTGGTGGGACGCCTGCGTTCCTGGATGATCGCTCGCGGCTGGGATGATCCGGCGACGCATGTGGTGTTCATGTTGCTGCTGCCGTTCGCGGCTTATGTGCTGGCTGAGCGTCTTGGCGCTTCCGGCATCTTGTCCGCCGTGGCTGCGGGGATGATGCAGAGCTGGCTCGACCTGCTCCCGCGCCAGACCAGCACTCGATTGCTCAACCGCAGCGTCTGGTCGTTGCTTGAGTTTGCTTTCAACGGCTTGATCTTCCTGCTGCTGGGATTGCAACTGCCGGACATCATCAAGGCGGTGGTCAGCCACGAAACCTCGCTATGGCCGACGTTGCTGTATCGCTGTCTGGACGTAGTGGCGATTTTTCTGGTGCTGCTTTTGTTGCGGTTTGTCTGGGTGCAGAGCATCTGGCGCTTGTCTGTTTTGCTGCGACGCCTGCGCGGTAAAGGCGAAGTGACTCAAGTGCCGACCGCGCGCTCCTGCTGGCTGCTGACGGTCGGCGGCGTGCGCGGCGCCGTGACGCTGGCGGGGGTACTGTCGGTGCCGTTGCTGATGGGCGGCGACGCGTTTCCCGAGCGGGACCTGCTGATTTTCATCGCCGCCGGGGTGATTCTGCTGTCCCTGATCTCCGCCTGCATCGCTTTGCCGCTGTTGCTGCGCGGCATCGAAAAAAGCCCTGACGACAAGCGCCGCAATGAAGTGCGTGATGCCTGGCGCAAAACCGCTGAAGCGGCGATTCATGCGCTGGAAGTCGAGGAAGCCAAGCCTGCGGATGCGGCCGAGGCCGCGTTGGCCGTCGAACTCAAAGCGCGGATCATGTCCGAATATCGGCATCAACTGGAGGTCTTCAATGACTCGGCCGAGGCCCAGGCATTGGCATTTCAGATGGACTTGCTGGAGCGGCGTCTGCGGTTGAAGGCGCTGCGAGCGCAGCGCCTGGAGTTGTACAAACTCAGTCGTCATCACCAGATTGGTGATGACGTGTTGCGAGAAGTGTTGGGTGAGCTGGATTTGAGTGAGGCCAACCTGGGTCAAGTGAAGGCATGAGCGAAGGGTCGACCTGACGGTTTTCAGCGTGGGTAAACCGAGCTGATGAACTTGATATCTTGCTCGGACAGTTGGTTGTTTTGAGGGACTTCGACCTTGTCCCACATGACACTCGCAGGAAAGGCGTAGTGCATGATTGATTTCGGGTCGTAGGGTGTTTGCCGGGTGTGGCTGTAATCAAATTTTTCCAGGACATTCCGGTAAATCTCTTCTTCGGTCCAGCCGTGTTCTTTGAATTCGCGATAGAGAGCGGATAAATTCCAGTCCAGTGGCGCGTCGGGATGCTGATGTTCATGTTCAACCCCTAGTGCATGGCCGAACTCATGCATGGCAGCTACCGTGAAAAAAGAAGACTGGTAGTCGGTGCCCAGCACCATTGTGGGCAGGTGCGGGAGAATGTTTCGTGCGTCTGTCCCAATGACAGAGCTGCCTGCGCCATCTTTGAAGTGAGACAGTAATATTCGTATGTCCCCGTCATACAACTCGTCGTTATCGTCCAGCTCGATGAATTCAAAGTTCAGGTTTACGTGGGGCGCCCATTGGTTGATGGCGGCGACGACGGCCTGGAACATGGCTTCGTCATAGCGTGTGATAGCAATGCGCAGCGTTTGGCCGTTGGTCCAGAATTTGGCGGGCGCCGCGACGCTTCGTGTAGTGCGGGAAAGGGAGTTGCCAATAGCCTCGTGATCGAGTGCTTCGGAGGTGTTAGTAGTAGAGCCGGCATCGATGAGGCCGTAAGTGCGGCAGCAGGGTTTTGGGATATTCATATATTATTGCTACTTGTGGGTGTTTAAATATTTTGATGTTTTTAAGGCGCAAAAAAAACTGCTCGCATGGCAGTTACATGTGTTCTGCGTTCGATAAGTAGTAATCGATATAAAGACAAGTAGCGAATATTGTGGTGTTTCAGTATGTTTTGGTTTGATGGTGTTGTGTTGTGTGTTGTGAATGTTAAAGGTTTTTTTGCGTGGTTATATATTTAGGAGTGGCTATATATACTGGGTGGTTTCTTTTATTTCGAGTATGCAGAAGTGCTACTGGTAAGAAGTGCATTCAAGTAATTTGAATGTCTGTAACGGGGTGAGTTCGGCTTTATAAACAAGCCCCGCGCCATGGGGTATGGCGCGGGGTGTCAGTGTTATTTATTGCGCGTGATAAAGGCGCGGATGCGTTCTGCGGCTTCTATGCATTCTGCCAGTGGCGCAACCAGCGCCAAGCGTACACGGCCTGCGCCCGGGTTGAAGCCATCAACCGCACGGGACAGATAAGAACCCGGCACCACGGTCACGTGTTCTTCCACAAACAGATCACGGCAGAACGCCTCGTCATCGCCTTCAACATTCGGCCACAGGTAAAAACCACCGTCCGGACGCTGCACATCCATCACCGGGCTGAGGATTGCCAGCACCGCATCGTACTTCTCGCGGTACAGCGCACGGTTGGCGCGCACATGTACTTCGTCATTCCACGCGGCGACGCTGGCCAGTTGGGTTTGAACGGGCATGGCGCAGCCGTGGTAGGTGCGATAGAGCAGGAAGCCCTTGAGGATGTCGGCGTCACCGGCGACAAAACCTGAACGCAGGCCCGGCAGGTTGGAGCGCTTGGACAGGCTGTGGAACACCACGCAGCGTTTGAAGTCCTTGCGGCCCAGTTCCACGCAAGCGCTGAGCAGGCCCGGCGGCGGTGTCTGTTCGTCGAAATACAGCTCGCTGTAGCATTCGTCAGCGGCGATCACGAAGTCGTATTCGTCAGCCAGGGCGATCAGTTTTTTCAGGGTGTCGAGCGGAATCAGCGCGCCGGTCGGGTTGCCTGGCGAGCACAGGAACAGGATCTGGCAGCGTTTCCAGATGTCCGGCGAGACAGCGTCGAAATCCGGGTTGAAGCCGTTTTCGTCCAGGCACGGCAGATAGTGCGGCTTGGCCCCGGCGAGGAACGCCGCGCCTTCGTAGATCTGATAGAACGGATTCGGGCTGACCACCAGCGCGTCTTCGCCACGGTTGACCACGGTCTGGGTGAAGGCAAACAGTGCTTCTCGGGTGCCATTGACTGGCAACACGTTGCGCGCCGGGTCGAGCCAGCCGGTCGGAACGCTGAAGCGGCGTTCACACCATGCAGCGATAGCTTCACGCAGGGCCGGGATTCCGAGGGTAGTCGGATACACGGCCATCTGATCCAGATTGCTTGCCAGGGCTTCAGCGACAAAGCTTGGCGAACGGTGCTTCGGCTCGCCGATGGACAGCGCGATGGCGCGCTTTTCCGGGTTTGGCGTGACGCTGCCGAGCAGGGCGCGGAGCTTCTCGAACGGATAGGGCTGCAACTGGTTCAGAGCGTTGTTCATGAGGGGGCCTCGTTCATTGTGGGAGCGAGCCTGCTCGCGAAGGCGGTGTGTCAGAAACGATGATGTTGACTGACCCTCCGCTATCGCGAGCAGGCTCGCTCCCACAGGGGAAAATTGTGAGTTCAGATACTGATGCGTGACAATTTGATATCGGGTTCGTTACTGACGGTCAGCTGTTCAACGATCGCATCTTGCAAGCGGGTACACAGCAGCGGGTCGGACAATGGCTGGTTGTTCGCGTCGGTGATAAAGAACACGTCTTCCACGCGTTCGCCCAAGGTCGCAATCTTGGCGTTCTGCAGCGACAGGTCGAACTCGAGGAAGATCGTGCCGATCCGCGCCAGCAGACCCGGGCGGTCCGGAGCACTGAGCTCCAGCACCGTCACCGGACGCTGAGCGTCGTTGTGGATCGTCACCTGTGGCGCAAACGCGAAATGCTTGAGCTGACGCGGCACGCGGCGCTGGATGATGGTCGGGTAGTCGTCCGGGTTGCGCAGGGCTTCGGTCAGACCCTCGCGGATCTGTTTGACCCGCGCCGGGTTATCACCGATCGAGTCGCCGTCAGTGTCGAGCACGATATAGGTGTCGAGGGTGAACTGGCTGCTGGAGGTGATGACCCGAGCGTCGTGAATGTTCAGGTTGAGCTGGTCCATCGCGGCCACGGTCACGGCGAAGAAGTCATGCTGGTCAGGTGCGTAGATGAAGATCTGCGTACCCCCCTCGAATTCACGCTGGGTGGTTTCCTTGATCAGCACCAGCGGCCCGCCATCGGCCGGTTGCTGGAGGATCGCGTCACTGTGCCAGGCGACGTCGCCGGCGGTGTGACGCAGGAAGTAGTCATCGCCCAGTTGCGACCACAGCTGTTCGACATCGTCCGGGTCGGTACCGCCGCGCACCAGGATGTCCAGGGCGGCGCTCTGGGTCTGGCGGATCTGCATTTCGCGGTCCACCGGGTTTTCCAGGCCGCGTCGCAAGGCGCGCTTGGTCTCGGTGTAGAGCTGGCGCAAGAGGCTGGCGCGCCATGAGTTCCACAGGGTCGGGTTGGTGGCGTTGATGTCGGCCACGGTCAATACGTACAGGTAGTCGAGACGGGTTTCGTCGCCGACGGCCTGGGCGAAATCGTGGATCACCTGCGGGTCGGACAAGTCCTTGCGCTGGGCGGTGGTCGACATCACCAGGTGATTCTGCACCAGCCAGACGATCAGGCGAGTGTCCCATACCGGCAATTGGTGGCGCTGGCAAAAGGCTTCGGCATCCACCGCGCCGATTTCCGAGTGGTCGCCATGCCGGCCTTTGCCGATGTCGTGGTACAGGCCTGCCAGGTAAATCAGCTCGGGCTTGGGCAGCTTGGCCATGAGCTTGCTGGCCAGCGGGAATTTTTCCGATACCTGGGTGTACTGCAACTTGCGCAGGTGCTTGATCAGATTCAGGGTGTGGGCGTCGACCGTATAGATATGAAAGAGGTCGTGTTGCATCTGCCCGACAATGAAGCCGAACTCCGGCAGGTAACGCCCGAGGATGCCGTAGCGGTTCATCCGGCGCAGGTTGCGGTGGATACCGATCTTGCACTTGAACAGCTCGATGAACAGGCTGGTGTTGCGAATGTCGTTGCGGAAATCGTCGTCGATCAGGTGACGATGCTCGCGCAGCAGACGAATGGTGTCGGCGCGCACGCCTTTGATTTCCGGTTGCTGGGCCATCAGCACGAAGATCTCGAGCATGGCGAACGGCGTGCGACGGAACACGTTGTCGTTGCGCGCTTCGATATAGCCATCGTGTAGCTGGAACCGCGAGTTGATCGGCTGCGGCGGCGCTTCGTCTTCCGGGGCGAGGATGACTTCTTCGAAGTGCTGAATGATCAGGTCGCTGAGCTGGGCAATGCTCATGACCACCCGGTAATACTGCTGCATGAAGTTTTCGATGGCTTGTTTGGCGTCATCGCCCTCGAAACCCAGCAGCCCGGCAATCGAGCGCTGGTGGTCGAACAGCAAGCGGTCTTCGGAACGACCGGCGAGCATGTGCAGCGCGTACCGGACCTTCCACAAAAACTCCTGGGACGAGGCGAGCAGGGCGTTTTCGCTTTCGACCAGAAAACCTTCGCCGGCCAGTGCTCGCAGGTTCAGGGTGCCGTATTCGCGACGGGCCACCCACAGAATCGTCTGAATGTCCCGCAGGCCGCCGGGCGAACCTTTGACGTTGGGTTCCAGGTTGTATTCGGTGTCGTTGTATTTGTGGTGACGGGCCTTTTGCTCGGCACGCTTGGCCAGGAAGAACTCCTTGCTCGGCCACATGTGCGCGGTGCTGGTGACGTCAAGCATGCGCTGGCGCAAGCGCTCGGGACCGCAGATGGTGCGGCTTTCCATCAGGTTGGTGACCACCGTCAGGTCGGCGCGGGCTTCAATGGCGCATTCGTCCACCGAGCGAACGCTCTGGCCGACTTCCAGGCCGATGTCCCACAACAGCGTCAGAAAACGCTCGATGGAATCGCGGAAAACTTCGTGATCGGCGCTGTCCAGCAGGATCAGCAGGTCGATGTCGGAATAAGGGTGCAACTCACCGCGACCGTAGCCACCGACCGCGACCAGCGCGATGTCGGCGTCTTCGCTCCAGTTGAACTGCTCCCAGGCCTTTTGCAGGATGTTATCGACGAACCAGGCGCGATCCTCGATCAGTCGGCGAATGTCCCGGCCGCTGCGAAAGCGCCCGTCGAGCACCTCGCGGGCCTGGCGGATCGCCTTCTTGAAGGCCGCGATCGGGCTTGCCTTCAGGGCCAGTTCAGCCTGGAACTGGCCGCGGTCGAAGAGTTCGGGATCCACCTGCGGCATCGATTGGCTTTCCTATCTATCTATAAGGCTGGGAGCTGCCTGGGTTCGGATCAGGCCGAAACGCGCGGGATGGTGTCATCGGCGCGCAAGGTGAAGATCTCGTAACCGGTCTCGGTCACCAGCAGGGTGTGCTCCCACTGGGCCGACAACTTGCGGTCCTTGGTGATCGCGGTCCAGCCGTCGCCCAATACCTTGGTGTCAGCCTTGCCCTGGTTAATCATCGGCTCGATGGTGAAGGTCATGCCCGCTTTCAGCTCCATGCCGGTGCCAGCGCGGCCGTAATGCAGGATTTGCGGCTCTTCGTGAAACACCTTGCCGATGCCATGGCCGCAGAACTCGCGAACCACCGAGAAACCGTTCTTTTCAGCGTGTTTCTGGATGATTTCACCGATGTCGCCCAGGCGGCAGCCGGGTTTGACGATCTCGATGGCCTTGTACATGCATTCCTGAGTCACTTGCGACAGGCGCTCGGCCCAGACCGGCACGCTGCCGACGTGGAACATGCGGCTGGTGTCGCCGTGGAAACCGTCCTTGATGACGGTCACGTCGATGTTCAGGGTGTCGCCATCCTTCAGCGGCTTCTCGTTCGGGATGCCGTGGCAGACCACGTGGTTGATCGAGGTGCAGATCGACTTCGGGTAGCCTTTGTAGTTGAGCGGGGCAGGGATGGCTTTCTGCTCGTTGACGATGTAGTCGTGGCAGATGCGGTCCAGCTCTTCGGTGGTGATCCCCGGCTTGACATGTTCGGCAATCATTTCCAGCACATCGGCGGCCAGTTTGCCGGCGACACGCATCTTTGCGATGTCCTCGGGGGTTTTGAGGGTGACGGTCATACAGGCTCTCTCTGCGCTCAATGGCGCTTGCTAAAACGAAATGGGCATTGCGCGTTCGATCTTCGCGGCCCTGAAAAACGCAATTCTAACAGACGATCAGCGCAAATCTGAGCCTCTGTGCATCGCTTCTCTCTATAGATTGGCGCATTCTTGGGCGATTCCAAGTGCGCGGTTGAAGTCACGCATCAGGAATTGAGAATCCGGGTTCCGTTTTTTGCATCCCTGTGATATAAAATGCGCCGCTTTCCGGGGATACCCCGAAAGGCTTAAATCCACACACGTGTCGACACGATGACCTGGGTGCCTTCAGCTGATGCTGCTGGTTGGTCATTGGGATACGTGGAGGCCAAACCCGACTTATTAAGGAACTATCATGTCCCAAGTCAACATGCGCGATATGCTGAAGGCCGGTGTGCACTTCGGTCACCAGACCCGTTACTGGAACCCGAAAATGGGTAAGTACATTTTCGGCGCGCGTAACAAGATTCACATTATCAACCTTGAAAAAACCCTGCCAATGTTCAACGAAGCTCTGACTTTCGTAGAGCGTCTGGCCCAGGGCAAAAACAAGATCCTGTTCGTCGGCACCAAGCGTTCCGCTGGCAAGATCGTTGCTGAAGAAGCAGCACGTTGCGGTTCGCCGTACGTCGATCACCGCTGGTTGGGCGGCATGCTGACCAACTTCAAAACCATCCGTGCTTCCATCAAGCGTCTGCGTGACCTTGAAGTGCAAGCCGAAGACGGTACTTTCGCCAAGCTGACCAAGAAAGAAGCGCTGATGCGCACTCGCGATCTTGAGAAGCTCGATCGTTCCCTGGGTGGTATCAAGGACATGGGCGGTCTGCCAGACGCTCTGTTCGTTATCGACGTTGATCACGAGCGCATCGCGATCACCGAAGCCAACAAGCTGGGCATCCCGGTTATCGGCGTAGTCGATACCAACAGCAGCCCGGAAGGCGTTGACTACATCATCCCAGGCAACGATGACGCAATCCGCGCTATCCAGTTGTACATGGGTTCGATGGCTGACGCAGTCATCCGCGGTCGCAACCACGTTGCTGGCGGCACCGAGCAGTTCGTTGAAGAAGCTCCGGCGGCTGCAGCTGAGTAATTGACGCCCTGGCGTTGACTCAGTAAGCAAAAAGGGGGCTTGGCCCCCTTTTTGCCACCTCGAAAACCGTTTGTGGGCAGCGCAGCTACAGCCTTTGTAACGTGCAGCCGCTAACAAATGGGGTCGGGAAGAATTGATCGCCCGTTTGATCGGGTGGAATGGTTGAAAACCTATCCAAGAGGATTTTGAAATGGCAGAGATTACTGCAGCGTTGGTTAAAGAACTGCGTGAGCGTACCGGCGAAGGCATGATGGATTGCAAAAAGGCCTTGACCAAGGCCGGCGGCGACATCGAAAAAGCCATTGATGACATGCGTGCTTCCGGCGCCATCAAGGCTGCCAAGAAAGCAGGCAACGTAGCTGCTGAAGGCGCTATCGCTCTTAAAGAAGACGGTAAAACCGCCGTTCTGTTGGAAGTTAACTCGCAGACTGACTTCCTGGCCCTGCAAGACGACTTCAAGGCATTTGTTGCTTCCAGCGTTGAAAAAGCGTTCGCTGACAAGCTGACTGATGTCGCTCCGCTGATCGAAGCTCAAGAAGCCGATCGCCTGGTCCTGGTCGGCAAGGTTGGCGAAAACGTCAACATCCGTCGCCTGGCTCGCGTTGAAGGTGATGTTGTTGGTGGTTACCTGCACGGCAACAAGATCGGTGTTGCGGTTGTTCTCAAAGGCGGCACCGTTGAGCTGGCCAAAGACATCGCCATGCACGTAGCGGCCACCAACCCTGAATTCCTGCTGCCATCGGAAGTTTCCGCTGAAGCGGTCGAGCGCGAAAAAGGCGTTTTCCTGACCCTCAACGCTGACAAGATCGCTGGCAAGCCAGAAAACATCGTTGAAAACATGGTCAAAGGCCGTATCAGCAAGTTCCTGGCTGAAGCAAGCCTGGTTGAGCAGGCGTTCGTCAAGAACCCTGAAATCAAGGTCGGCGAACTGGCCAAGAAAGCCGGTGCTGAAATCGTTTCTTTCACCTACTTCAAAGTAGGCGAAGGCATCGAGAAGCCGGTCGACAACTTCGCTGAAGAAGTTGCTGCCCAGCTGGCTGCCGCCAAGCAATAAGACGGTTTTTAACTGTCGCCCTGAAGAGGCTGCCCGCTTACGCGCGCAGCCTCTTTTCAGATGGGGCACCAATTTTTATTGGTTTCCCTTTGGAACTGGCTTACAAAGCCATGTTCCGATGGCGCTGAAGCAGCGCCAAGCTAGAGTGAACGCCAGCTGTAAACAGCTCGCAAAGAATTTTTAAAAATACGCCGCAGGAGAGATTCGCAATGGCTCAGCAGGGCAGTGGTTATCAGGCTCGCTATAAACGCATTCTACTCAAGCTTAGCGGCGAGGCCCTGATGGGCTCGGAAGAGTTCGGGATCGATCCGAAAGTTCTGGATCGCATGGCGCTTGAAGTCGGCCAACTGGTCGGCATCGGTGTTCAGGTCGGTCTGGTGATCGGCGGTGGCAACCTGTTCCGCGGTGCAGCGCTGAGCGCGGCCGGCATGGATCGGGTAACGGGCGACCACATGGGCATGCTGGCCACTGTGATGAACGCCTTGGCCATGCGCGATGCGCTGGAACGTGCCAATATCTCGGCCATCGTGATGTCGGCCATTTCCATGGTAGGCGTGACTGATCACTACGATCGTCGCAAAGCCATGCGTCACCTGAACGCCAAGGAAGTGGTGATTTTCGCCGCCGGTACCGGGAATCCGTTCTTCACTACGGATTCGGCAGCCTGCTTGCGAGCAATCGAAATCGACGCCGATGTCGTGCTCAAGGCGACCAAGGTCGATGGCGTCTACACCGCTGACCCATTCAAAGACCCGCATGCCGAGAAGTTCGATCATCTGACTTACGATGAAGTGCTGGATCGCAAGCTGGGCGTGATGGATTTGACGGCCATTTGCCTGTGCCGCGACCACAAGATGCCGTTGCGCGTCTTTAACATGAACAAGCCCGGCGCCCTGCTGAACATCGTGCATGGCGGCGCTGAAGGGACCCTGATCGAGGAAGGCCAACAATGATCAATGAAATCAAGAAAGACGCTCAAGAGCGCATGAAAAAATCCGTGGAATCGCTGCTGCACAACTTCGGCCGTATTCGTACCGGCCAGGCGCACCCAAGCATTCTTGAAGGCGTGATGGTGCCGTATTACGGTTCCGACACCCCGATCAAGCAGGTGGCGAACATCACCGTCAAAGACGCCCGTACCCTGCAAGTCGTGGCCTTTGAGCGCAACATGCTGGGTGCTGTCGACAAGGCCATCGGTAGTGCGGGTCTGAACCTCAACCCGACCAACCTGGGCGAGTTGTTGCTGATCTCCATGCCGGCCCTGACCGAAGAAACCCGCAAGGGTTTCACCAAGCAGGCTCGCGACGTCGCTGAAGATGCCCGTGTTGCCGTGCGCAACATCCGTCGCGATGCCAACAGCTCGCTGAAGGATCTGGTCAAGGAAAAAGAAATCAGCGAAGACGAAGAGCGTCGCGCCACTGGCGAGATCGACGATTTGACCAAGAAGTATGTGGCTGAAATCGACGCACATCTGGCACAGAAAGAAAAAGACCTGATGGCCGTATAAGGGTCGCGTTTTCATGGAAAAGACTAAGCAGACTGCGCCGTCCGCGGTGCCGCGCCATGTCGCGATCATCATGGATGGTAATAATCGCTGGGCGAAAAAACGCTTTATGCCGGGTGTCGCCGGGCATAAAGCGGGCGTGGATGCAGTTCGCGCAGTGATTGAGGTGTGTGCCGAGGCCGGGGTCGAGGTATTGACCTTGTTCGCCTTCTCCAGTGAGAACTGGCAGCGCCCGGCCGATGAAGTCAGTGCCTTGATGGATCTGTTCTTCAAGGCATTGCGTCGCGAGGCCAAGCGCCTCAATGACAACAACATCAGTCTGCGCATCATCGGTGATCGTTCGCGCTTTCATCCCGAGCTTCAAGTGGCCATGCGTGAAGCCGAGGCGATGACTGCTGGTGCCAACCGCTTTGTCCTGCAGATTGCCGCCAATTACGGCGGCCAGTGGGACATTGCGCAAGCCGCGCAGCGTCTGGCGCGGGAGGTTCAGGCCGGACACCTGCGTCCGGAGGACATCACCCCGGAGCTGTTGCAGACCTGTCTGGCCACCGGCGATCTGCCGTTGCCAGACTTGTGCATCCGCACCGGTGGCGAGCACCGCATCAGTAACTTCCTGCTCTGGCAACTGGCTTATGCCGAGTTGTACTTCTCCGACCTGTTCTGGCCGGACTTCAAACACGACGCCATGCGTAACGCGCTGGCCGATTTCGCTTCTCGCCAGCGCCGCTTCGGTAAAACGAGCGAGCAGGTCGAGGCTGGAGCCCGGGTTTAATGCTCAAACAACGAATCATCACCGCGCTGATCCTGCTGCCGATCGCTTTGTGCGGGTTTTTCCTGCTCGAAGGCACAGGCTTTGCGCTGTTCATCGGGCTGGTCGTGACCCTCGGCGCGTGGGAATGGGCTCGCCTGGCAGGCTTCAACGCCCAGCCGATTCGCGTGGCCTACGCGGTTGTGGTCGCCTTGATGTTATTTGTCATGCACATCCTGCCGGGGCTCGCGCCCTGGGTATTGGGCGCTTCGGTGCTCTGGTGGGGTGTGGCGACGTATCTGGTGCTGACCTACCCGCGTTCCAGCGAGCACTGGTCCAGCGCCGCTTGCAAGCTGGTGATCGGTTTGCTGATCCTGCTGCCGGCCTGGCAGGGTCTGGTCCAGATCAAGCAGCAACCTTTGGGTAACTGGTTGATCATGGCGGTGATGGTCCTGGTCTGGGGTGCCGATATCGGCGCGTATTTTTCCGGCCGGGCCTTTGGCAAGCGCAAGCTGGCGCCGCAGGTCAGTCCTGGCAAGAGCTGGGAAGGCGTGTACGGCGGCTTGCTGTTGAGTCTGGTGATCACGGCGATCGTTGGTTTTGTGCGCGACTGGAGTTTCGTGCAAATGCTGATGGGCCTGATCGGTGCGGCAGTGATCGTTTTCATCTCGGTCGTGGGCGACCTCACCGAGAGCATGTTCAAGCGTCAATCGGGGATCAAGGACAGCAGTAACTTGCTGCCGGGCCACGGCGGGGTGCTGGATCGCATCGACAGCCTGACGGCCGCGATCCCGGTCTTTGCCGTGTTGTTGTGGATGGCTGCACCGTGAACCGCCCACAACAAATTACCGTTCTGGGGGCGACCGGCTCCATCGGTCTGAGCACCCTGGACGTGATCGCTCGCCATCCCGAGCGTTATCAGGTGTTCGCCTTGAGCGGTTTTACTCGCCTGAGTGAGCTGCTGGCTTTGTGCGTGCGTCATACGCCGCAGTTTGCCGTCGTGCCGGAAGCGGGCGCTGCCCGAGCCTTGCAGGTCGACTTGCGCGCCGCAGGCCTCTCGACCCGCGTGCTGGTTGGGGAGGAGGGGCTGTGTCAGGTGGCTTCCGACCCTGAGGTCGATGCGGTCATGGCGGCCATCGTCGGCGCGGCGGGCTTGCGTCCGACCCTGGCGGCAGTCGAGGCGGGCAAGAAGATTCTGCTGGCCAATAAAGAAGCGCTGGTCATGTCGGGTGCGCTGTTCATGCAGGCCGTGCGCAAAAGCGGTTCAGTGCTGCTGCCGATCGACAGCGAGCACAACGCGATTTTTCAATGCATGCCACAGGATTTCGCCCGCGGACTTGGCGCGGTGGGCGTGCGTCGGATTCTGCTGACAGCTTCTGGTGGTCCGTTCCGACAGACACCGATGGCCGAACTGGTGCATGTTTCCCCTGAGCAAGCGTGCGCTCATCCGAACTGGTCCATGGGGCGTAAGATTTCGGTTGATTCGGCCAGCATGATGAACAAAGGGCTCGAGTTGATCGAGGCCTGCTGGCTGTTCGACGCCAAGCCATCCCAGGTCGAAGTGGTGATTCATCCTCAGAGCGTGATTCATTCGCTGGTCGACTATATCGATGGCTCGGTACTGGCCCAGTTGGGCAATCCTGACATGCGCACGCCGATCGCCAACGCCCTGGCCTGGCCAGAGCGCATCGATTCTGGTGTGGCGCCACTGGATCTGTTTGCCATCGCGCGACTGGACTTCCAGGCGCCCGATGAAGAGCGTTTCCCTTGCCTGCGCCTTGCGCGTCAGGCTGCCGAAGCCGGCAATAGCGCGCCGGCCATGCTCAATGCGGCGAATGAAGTGGCTGTCGCGGCGTTTCTCGACGAGCGGGTTCGCTACCCGGAAATCGCGAGTATCATCGAGGAAGTGTTAAGCCTTGAGCCGGTCGTTGCGGTGGATGATCTCGAGGCGGTGTTTACCGCCGACGCGAAAGCGCGGGTACTCGCCGAACAATGGTTGAGTCGTCACGGGCGGTAAGTGCTGCAATACGTTGACCCATGCGGCATTGGACAGGATTGCGGAGAAAGTAGATGAGCGCGCTCTATATGATTGTCGGCACCCTGGTTGCACTGGGCGTGCTGGTCACCTTCCACGAGTTTGGCCATTTCTGGGTCGCACGTCGCTGTGGGGTCAAAGTGCTGCGTTTCTCCGTAGGCTTCGGCATGCCGCTGCTGCGCTGGCACGACAAGAAAGGCACAGAGTTCGTGGTGGCTGCCATTCCGTTGGGCGGCTACGTGAAGATGCTCGACGAGCGCGAAGGTGATGTGCCAGCCGATCAGCTCGATCAATCCTTCAATCGCAAATCGGTCCGCCAGCGCATTGCTATCGTGGCTGCCGGACCGATCGCCAACTTTTTATTGGCAATGGTTTTTTTCTGGGTATTGGCCATGCTCGGCAGCGAGCAGGTGCGGCCGGTCATCGGTGCGGTCGAGTCCGGCAGTATCGCCGCCAAGGCCGGTCTGGGTGCTGGTCAGGAAATTATTGCCATCGATGGCGAGCCAACTTCTGGCTGGGCCGCAGTGAATCTGCAGCTGATCCGTCGTCTTGGCGAGAGCGGTTCTATTCAATTGCTGGTGCGTGAGCAGGGCTCCACGGCGGATTCACCCCGTGAGCTGATGCTGGATAAATGGCTCAAGGGTGCTGACGAACCGGATCCGATTCGTTCGCTGGGTATTCGCCCTTGGCGTCCGGCGTTGCCGCCCGTGCTGGCTGAGCTTGATTCGAAAGGGCCGGCACAGGCAGCGGGCCTGAAGACCGGTGATCGGTTGTTGGCACTTGATGGCAAGTCACTTGATGACTGGCAGCAGGTGGTCGACACGGTCCGTATGCATCCGGATACCAAAATCATGCTGCGCGTTGAGCGTGATGGTGCTCAAATCGACGTCCCTGTGACCTTGGCCGCTCGCGGCGAAAGCAAAGCGCCCACCGGTTATCTGGGCGCGGGGGTGAAAGCGGTCGATTGGCCACCAGAGATGATTCGCGAGGTCAGTTATGGCCCCGTGGCCGCAATTGGCGAGGGTGCACGACGCACCTGGACCATGAGCGTGCTGACCCTCGATTCGCTCAAGAAAATGTTGTTCGGCGAGCTCTCGGTAAAAAACTTGAGTGGACCGATAACCATTGCTAAAGTGGCGGGCGCTTCTGCCCAGTCGGGTGTCGCTGATTTCCTGAATTTCCTTGCTTATCTGAGTATTAGCCTGGGGGTTCTGAATTTGTTGCCCATTCCTGTACTGGATGGGGGACATTTGTTGTTTTATCTGATCGAGTGGGCGCGTGGTCGTCCCTTGTCGGATCGGGTGCAGGGTTGGGGGATACAGATCGGTATCAGTTTGGTGGTCGGGGTGATGTTGCTTGCTCTGGTCAATGATTTGGGCCGTCTGTAACACTTCGCTGAATTGCGAATCTGCCGCATTTTGCGGCAGTTTGTTTATTGCCAGTTGGAATAAGAAAGGACTTCATGAAACGTCTGCTGCTAACTGCGGTTCTCACCGTATTGATGATCGCCGAAGTTCACGCCGAGTCCTTCACTATCTCTGATATTCGCGTCAATGGCCTCCAGCGGGTCTCCGCGGGTAGCGTCTTTGGTGCTTTGCCGTTAAACGTCGGTGAACAGGCGGATGATCGTCGCCTGGTGGAATCCACTCGTGCGCTGTTCAAAACCGGGTTCTTTCAAGATATCCAGCTGGGCCGCGATGGCAACGTCCTTGTCATCACGGTAGTCGAGCGCCCGTCAGTCGCCAGTATCGAGATCGAAGGTAACAAGGCGATCTCTACTGAAGACCTGATGAAGGGACTCAAACAATCCGGTCTGGCCGAAGGCGAGATCTTCCAGCGTGCCACCCTCGAAGGTGTACGTAACGAACTGCAGCGCCAATATGTCGCCCAGGGTCGCTACTCCGCCACCGTCGACACCGAAGTGGTGCCGCAGCCGCGTAACCGCGTCGGCCTGAAGGTCAACATCAACGAAGGCACCGTTGCGGCAATCCAGCACATCAACGTGGTGGGTAACACGGTCTTCCCTGACGAAGACCTGATCGACCTGTTTGAATTGAAGACTACCAACTGGCTGTCGTTCTTCAAGAACGATGATAAGTACGCCCGTGAAAAACTGTCCGGTGACCTGGAGCGTCTGCGCTCCTACTACCTGGACCGTGGCTATATCAACATGGATATCGCTTCGACCCAGGTGTCCATTACTCCAGACAAGAAACACGTCTACATCACCGTCAACGTCAACGAAGGCGAGAAGTACACCGTTCGTGACGTCAAGCTGAGCGGCGACCTGAAAGTCCCTGAGGACCAGGTCAAGTCCCTGCTGCTGGTTCAGAAAGGCCAGGTGTTCTCGCGCAAGCTGATGACCACCACGTCCGAGCTGATCACCCGTCGCCTGGGTAACGAGGGTTACACCTTCGCCAACGTCAGCGGCGTGCCTCAGCCGAACGATGAAGACCACACGGTCGACATCACTTTTGCTGTCGATCCGGGCAAGCGTGCTTACGTCAACCGCATCAACTTCCGTGGCAATACCAAGTCCGAAGACGAAGTGTTACGCCGTGAAATGCGTCAGATGGAGGGCGGCTGGGCTTCGACCTACCTGATCGACCAATCCAAGACCCGTCTTGAGCGTCTGGGCTTCTTTAAAGAAGTCAACGTCGAAACCCCGGCTGTACCGGGTGTCGACGACCAGGTTGACGTGAACTACAGCGTTGAAGAACAGGCTTCCGGTTCCATTACCGCCAGCGTCGGTTTCGCTCAGAGCGCCGGTCTGATCCTCGGTGGTTCGATCACCCAGAACAACTTCCTGGGTACCGGTAACAAGGTCAGCATCGGTTTGACCCGCAGTGAATACCAGAGCCGTTATAACTTCGGTTATGTCGACCCGTACTGGACTGCAGATGGCGTGAGCCTGGGCTACAACGCTTTCTATCGCACCACTGACTACAAAGACCTTGATGTCGACGTAGCCAGCTATGCCGTAGACAGCCTGGGTGCTGGCGTCAACGTCGGCTACCCGATCAGCGAGACGTCGCGACTGACCTTTGGCCTGAGCGCGCAACAGGACAAGATCAAGACCGGTCAGTACACCGTTGACGAGATTTTCGACTTCGTTAACCGTGAAGGCGACAGCTACCTGAACTTCAAAGCGTCGGCCGGTTGGTCCGAGTCGACTTTGAACAAAGGTGTGCTGGCGACCCGTGGCCATTCCCAGAGTCTGACTCTGGAAACCACGACGCCGGGTAGCGACCTGTCGTTCTTTAAACTGGATTACCGTGGTCAGCTGTTCCAGCCAATCACCGAAAACTACACCGTTCGTCTTCACACCGAACTGGGCTACGGCGACGGTTACGGTTCGACCGACGGCTTGCCGTTCTATGAAAACTACTATGCTGGTGGTTTCAACTCGGTTCGTGGCTTTAAGGACAGTACCCTGGGGCCGCGCAGTACACCTAGCCGTGGTCAGGCTGTAACGGGTAACGCCGGTACACTCGCCGACCCGGACCAGGATCCGCTGCCGTTCG
Source organism: Pseudomonas sp. GW823-FHT02C02 (assembly GCF_058797635.1). Classification (NCBI taxonomy): domain Bacteria; kingdom Pseudomonadati; phylum Pseudomonadota; class Gammaproteobacteria; order Pseudomonadales; family Pseudomonadaceae; genus Pseudomonas; species Pseudomonas sp. GW823-FHT02C02. Next base: position 349,278 of record NZ_JBXAJV010000005.1, read on the forward strand.
GTGGTAACGTTCTGATCCAGGGTGGTGTCGAGTTGCTGTTCCCGCTGCCATTCGTCAAGGATCAGCGTTCCCTGCGTACTTCGGTATTCTGGGACGTGGGTAACGTATTCGATTCCAAGTGCGACAAAACGACAAACGCCAATGTCGGTTCGACCTCTCAAACAGAGTGCAACGACATCAGCTTGAGCAACGTTGCGAGCTCTGTCGGTGTGGGTGTGACCTGGGTCACCGCACTGGGTCCTCTGAGCTTCGCGTTGGCCATGCCGATCAAGAAACCGGATGACGCTGAGACTCAAGTGTTCCAATTCTCTCTCGGCCAGACGTTCTAAGCGTCTGCCCCAAAATAACGACAATGGATTTTGTAGGAGTACATCGTGCGTAAGTTGACTCAATTGGTTCTCCTGGCGACCGTACTGGTAGCAGGTCCGGCTTTTGCCGACATGAAAATCGCCGTTCTGAACTATCAGATGGCCCTGCTGGAATCCGACGCGGCCAAGAAATACGCCGTGGACGCCGAGAAGAAGTTTGGTCCGCAACTGTCCAAGCTCAAGACGCTGGAAAGCAGCGCCAAAGGCATCCAGGACCGTCTGATGGCTGGCGGCGACAAGATGCAGCAAGGCGAGCGTGAACGCCTTGAGCTCGAGTTCAAGCAAAAGGCCCGCGACTTCCAGTTCCAGTCCAAGGAGCTGAACGAAGCCAAAGCCGTTGCCGACCGTGAAATGCTGAAGCAGCTCAAGCCGAAACTGGACAGCGCTGTGGAAGAAGTCATCAAGAAAGGTGCTTTTGACCTGGTCTTCGAGCGTGGCGCAGTGATTGATGTCAAACCTCAGTACGACATCACTCGCCAGGTTATCGAGCGCATGAATCAGCTGAAGTAATCCATGACAGCGACTATAAAGCTCGGCCAGTTGGCCGAGTTCCTCGGCGCCACGCTACGTGGCGACCCGGAGAAAGAAATTACTGGGCTAGCCACTTTGCAAGAGGCTGGCCCAGCTCAGTTGAGCTTTCTCGCAAACCCCCAATACCGAAAATACCTGGCGGACTGCCGGGCTGCAGCGCTGTTGCTGAAGGCCGCTGACGCTGAAGGTTATGCCGGTAATGCGCTGGTGGTGCCTGATCCGTATCTGGCCTATGCGCGTATTTCCCATCTGTTCGATCCCAAGCCCAAGGCGCCGGCCGGTATTCATCCGACAGCGGTAGTGGCCGCGGACGCAGTGGTTGATCCGGCTGCGAGCATCGGTGCCTTTGCGGTGATCGAAAGCGGCGCGCGTATTGCTGCCGGTGTGACCGTGGGGGCGCATTGCTTCATCGGTGCCCGTAGCGAAGTCGGCGAAGGCGGCTGGCTGGCCCCGCGGGTCACGCTGTACCACGACGTGCGCATCGGCAAGCGGGTAGTGATTCAGTCCGGTGCCGTGCTGGGTGGCGAAGGCTTCGGCTTTGCCAACGAGAAAGGTGTCTGGCAGAAAATCGCCCAGATCGGCGGTGTATTGGTCGGTGATGATGTGGAGATTGGCGTGAATACCGCTATCGATCGCGGTGCGCTGGCCGATACCGTACTGGGTAACGGTGTGAAGCTCGACAATCAGATTCAGATCGCCCACAACGTACAGGTTGGTGATCACACCGCCATGGCCGCGTGTGTGGGGATCTCCGGCAGCACCAAAATCGGCAAGCATTGCATGCTCGCCGGGGGCGTTGGGCTGGTGGGGCATATCGAAATTTGCGACAACGTTTTTATCACCGGGATGACCATGGTGACCCATTCGATTACCGAAAAGGGTTCCTATTCTTCCGGTACGGCGATGCAACCAGCCGCCGAATGGCGCAAAAGCGCGGCCCGTATCCGTCAGCTCGATGACATCGCGCGACGTCTGCGACAGCTGGAAAAGCGTGTAGGGGACGTGACCCCTGACGGTAATGCTTCATCAGATGGCTGATACCATTTCCATATCAAGTGTGCACAGCCGCTAGACTGCCTCCTTGATTTGCTAGAGGGGTGCGCGTCAGTCGCGCGCTCCCAATCTTTACATAGGCTTCCCCCCGAAATGATGGACATCAACGAGATTCGCGAATACCTGCCTCACCGTTACCCGTTCCTGCTGGTGGATCGGGTCGTGGATCTGGATGTGGAAGGCAAGCGCATTCGCGCCTACAAGAATGTCAGCATCAACGAACCGTTCTTCAATGGTCACTTCCCCGCGCATCCAATCATGCCGGGCGTACTGATCATCGAAGCGATGGCTCAGGCTGCCGGTATCCTTGGTTTCAAAATGCTCGACGTGAAGCCTGCCGACGGCACGCTCTACTACTTCGTCGGCTCCGACAAGCTGCGTTTTCGCCAGCCCGTCACTCCAGGCGATCAATTGATCCTCGAAGCCCGTTTCATCAGCTGCAAGCGTCAGATCTGGAAGTTCGAGTGCCAGGCTTCGGTCGATGGCAAGCCAGTCTGCTCCGCTGAAATCATCTGCGCGGAACGCAAACTATGAGTTTGATTGACCCTCGCGCAATCATCGATCCGACGGCCGTTCTGGCTGAAGGTGTCGAGGTCGGCCCATGGTCGATCGTCGGCGCAGGTGTGGAAATCGGCGAGGGGACAGTGATCGGGCCGCATGTGATTCTCAAGGGCCCGACCCGAATCGGTAAGCACAACCGCATCTACCAGTTTTCCTCGGTAGGTGAGGACACGCCCGATCTGAAATACAAAGGCGAAGAAACACGTCTGGTCATCGGTGACCACAACATCATCCGTGAAGGCGTGACGATTCACCGTGGCACGGTTCAGGACCGTTCGGAAACGACCCTGGGCGATCACAACCTGATCATGGCCTATGCCCACATCGGCCACGACAGTGTCATCGGTAACCACTGCATCCTCGTCAACAACACTGCGTTGGCTGGCCATGTGCACGTTGAAGACTGGGCTATCCTGTCCGGCTTTACCCTGGTTCACCAGTATTGCCACATCGGCGCCCACAGCTTTTCCGGCATGGGTACCGCCATTGGCAAGGACGTTCCCGCCTACGTCACGGTGTTCGGCAACCCGGCCGAAGCCCGTAGCATGAACTTCGAAGGCATGCGCCGTCGTGGTTTCAGCGAAGACGCGATCCACGCCCTGCGTCGTGCCTATAAGGTGGTTTACCGCCAAGGCCTGACGGTTGAGCAGGCACTCACCGAATTGGCCGAACCTTCGGACCAGTTCCCGGAAGTCGCGGTGTTCCGTGATTCCATCCAGTCTTCGACCCGCGGCATCACACGTTAATCATGGCTAATCTGCGTATTGCGCTGGTGGCGGGTGAGGCTTCCGGTGACATTCTGGGCGCGGGCATCATGCGCGCACTCAAGGCTCAGCATCCGGCAGTGGAGTTCATCGGTGTCGGTGGTCCGCTGATGCAGGCCGAAGGCCTGACTTCGTATTTCCCGATGGAACGTCTTTCGGTCATGGGCCTGGTGGAAGTGCTGGGTCGATTGCGTGAACTGATGGCGCGTCGCAAAAAGCTGATCGCCGACCTGATCGCCGAAAAGCCGGACGCATTTATCGGCATCGATGCCCCGGACTTCAACCTCACTATCGAACTCAAGCTGCGTCAGGCCGGGATCAAGACCGTGCATTACGTCAGCCCGTCGGTGTGGGCGTGGCGGCAGAAGCGGGTGCTGAAGATTCGCGAAGGCTGCGACCTGATGCTGACGCTGTTTCCATTCGAAGCGAAATTCTACGAAGAAAAGGGCGTGCCGGTGCGGTTTGTCGGGCATTCCCTGGCGGATGCGATCCCGCTTGAAGCCGATCGCGCCGCCGCTCGGGCCGAGCTCGGCTTGCCGGACGGACCGCTGGTTGCGTTGATGCCGGGCAGTCGTGGCGGCGAAGTCGGCCGTCTCGGTGCGTTGTTCCTCGATACCGCCCAACGCCTGCGGGCCTTGCGCCCCGGCGTTCGGTTCGTCATGCCTTGCGCCAGCCCGGAACGCCGCGCGCAGCTTGAAGAGTTGCTGGCCGGTCGCGATCTGCCGCTGACCCTGCTCGATGGCAAATCCCATCTGGCCCTTGCCGCCTGCGACGCCGTGTTGATTGCCTCCGGCACGGCGACCCTTGAAGCGCTGTTGTACAAGCGGCCGATGGTGGTCGCTTATCGCCTGGCGCCGCTGACGTTCTGGATTCTCAAGCGCATGGTGAAAAGCCCCTACATCTCGTTGCCGAACTTGCTGGCCCAACGCCTTTTGGTGCCCGAGTTGCTGCAAGACGACGCAACGGTCGAAGCCCTGGCCCAGACCTTGTCACCGTTGATCGAGGGTGGCGAAGAACAGACCCGTGGCTTCGACGAAATCCACCGGACCTTGCGTCTGGATGCCTCCAACCAGGCGGCGGATGCCGTGCTGAAACTGATTGGCCCAGTACAATGAGTAAAACAAGCATGCAAATGGGGCTGGATTTCACCTTGGTCGCTGAAGTGGAAGATCTGGTTGCCGGTGTCGACGAAGTCGGTCGCGGCCCGCTCTGCGGCGCCGTGGTCACGGCTGCGGTAATTCTCGATCCGAATCGGCCGATTCTTGGTCTGAACGACTCGAAGAAACTCACCGAAGCCCGCCGCGAAAAGCTCTACGACGAAATTTGCGAAAAAGCCCTGAGCTGGTGCATCGCCCGGGCCGAAGTTGAAGAAATCGATGAGCTGAATATTCTGCATGCCACCATGTTGGCCATGCAGCGCGCGATCGAAGGGCTGCACATCCAGCCGAAACTGGCGATGATCGACGGCAACCGCTGCCCGAAACTGTCCATGCGCGCCGAAGCGGTGGTGCAGGGCGACGGCAAGGTGCCGGCCATCGCTGCGGCGTCGATTCTGGCCAAGGTCAGCCGTGACCGTGAAATGGCCGCTTTCGAATTGATTTACCCGGGTTACGGGATCGGCGGCCACAAAGGCTACCCGACCCCCGTTCATCTGGAAGCTCTGGCCCGATTGGGGCCAACGCCGATTCACCGTCGTTCTTTCGCCCCGGTGCGCCTGGCTTACGAGGCTCGCGAAAACCTGATCGAGAGTTAGTCGCGAGGCTGATGTTTTACTCAAGGCCCGGTACAATCCGGGCCTTGTTGTCTTCACGTTTCTAGACAGGATCACTATGCCGGCTTCATTCGTTCATCTACGCCTGCACACTGAATATTCCCTGGTCGACGGTCTGGTGCGGATCAAACCGCTGGTCAAGACCCTGGTCGGCATGAACATGCCTGCCGTCGCGGTCACCGACCAGAACAACATGTGTTCCCTGGTCAAATTCTATAAAGCCGCCATGGGCGCAGGCATCAAGCCGATCTGCGGTGCCGACCTGTGGTTGTCGAACAAGGACCCGGACAACGCCCTGAGCCGGATCAGCCTGCTGGTGATGAACGCTGTCGGCTATCGCAACCTCACCGAACTGATTTCCCGCGGCTTCATCGACGGCCAGCGCAATGGCTCGGTCATCATCGAGCGCGAGTGGGTGGCCGAAGCCAGCGAAGGCTTGATCATGCTGTCGGCGGCCAAAGAGGGCGAGATCGGCCTGGCCATGCTCAGCGGCAATCCGGCAGAAGCGGAAAACCTCGCGCGCGAATGGATGGCCGTGTTCCCGGATCGTTTCTATCTGGAGATCCAGCGCACCAACCGCCCGAACGACGAAGAGCAGTTGCACGGCGCCGTGGCGCTGGCCGAGAAGATCGGTGCGCCGCTGGTCGCCACCAACGACGTGCGTTTCATCAAGCAGGAAGACTTTGCCGCTCACGAAACCCGCGTCTGCATCGGTGAGGGCCGCGCCCTCGACGATCCGCGGCGTTCGAAGAATTACAGCGATCAGCAATACCTCAAAAGCGCCGAGGAAATGGCCGAGCTGTTCAGCGACATTCCCGAAGCGCTGGCCAACACCGTCGAGATCGCCAAGCGCTGCAACATCGAAGTGAAGCTGGGCACTCACTTCCTGCCCAACTTCCCGATCCCTGATGGCATGACCATCGACGAGTATTTCCGCAAAGTTTCGTTCGATGGCCTGGAAGAGCGTCTCAGCGTTCTGCTGCCCCGAGACACCACCGAAGACTACGAAACCAAGCGTCAGGTCTACGTCGACCGGTTGAATTTCGAACTGGATATCATCATCCAGATGGGCTTCCCCGGTTACTTCCTGATCGTGATGGACTTCATCCAGTGGGCCAAGAGCAACGGCGTGCCGGTCGGGCCTGGCCGGGGGTCGGGTGCCGGGTCGCTGGTGGCCTATGTGCAGAAGATCACCGACCTCGATCCGCTGGAATATGACCTGCTGTTCGAACGTTTCCTTAACCCGGAACGGGTTTCCATGCCCGACTTCGACGTCGACTTCTGCATGGACGGTCGTGACCGTGTGATCGACTACGTGGCCGAGAAATACGGCCGTAATGCGGTGAGCCAGATCATCACCTTCGGTTCCATGGCCGCCAAGGCGGTGGTCCGAGACGTGGCGCGGGTGCAGGGCAAGTCCTACGGTCTGGCGGATCGTCTGTCGAAGATGATTCCGTTCGAAGTCGGCATGACCCTGGAAAAAGCCTACGAGCAGGAAGAAATCCTGCGCGACTTCATCAAGGTCGATGAAGAAGCCGCGGAAATCTGGGAAATGGCGCGCAAGCTTGAAGGCGTTGTGCGTAACGTCGGCAAGCACGCCGGTGGTGTGGTGATCGCGCCGACCAAGCTGACTGACTTCTCGCCAATCTATTGCGATGAGGCCGGCGACGGTCTGGTGACCCAGTTCGACAAGGACGACGTTGAAGCCGCCGGCCTGGTGAAGTTCGACTTCCTCGGCCTGCGGACCCTGACGGTCATCGACTGGGCACTGAAAACCATCAACCGCGACCGCGCCAAGGTCGATCAGCCGCCGCTGGATATCGCGTTCATCCCGCTGGATGACAAACCGACCTACCAGCTGCTGCAAAAAGCTGAAACCACCGCGGTGTTCCAGCTTGAGTCGCGCGGCATGAAAGAGCTGATCAAAAAGCTCAAGCCCGACTGCCTGGAAGACTTGATCGCACTGGTGGCCCTGTTTCGTCCGGGCCCTTTGCAATCGGGCATGGTGGACGACTTTATCAACCGTAAGCACGGTCGCGCCGAACTCGCGTACCCGCACTCGGACTACCAGTACGAAGGCCTCAAGCCCGTATTGGCACCGACTTACGGCATCATCCTGTATCAGGAACAGGTGATGCAGATTGCCCAGGTCATGGCCGGTTACACCCTCGGCGGCGCGGACATGCTGCGACGGGCCATGGGTAAGAAAAAGCCGGAAGAAATGGCCAAGCAGCGCGGCGGTTTCATTGACGGTTGCAAGACCAACAATATCGACGCCGACCTGGCCGGTAACATTTTCGACCTGGTAGAAAAATTCGCCGGTTACGGCTTCAACAAATCCCACTCCGCCGCTTATGGCCTGGTTTCATACCAGACCGCTTGGCTGAAGACGCACTACCCGGCGCCGTTCATGGCCGCGGTACTGTCGGCGGATATGCACAACACCGACAAGGTCGTGACCTTGATCGAAGAAATTCGCACCATGAAGCTGCGTCTCGACGCGCCTGATGTGAATACTTCCGAGTTCAAGTTCACAGTGAATGACGAAGGCCGGATTATTTACGGCCTCGGTGCGATCAAGGGGGTGGGCGAAGGCCCGGTCGAGGCGATTACCGAGGCGCGTCAGGACGGTCCGTTCAAGGACCTGTTCGATTTCTGTGCCCGTGTCGACCTCAAGCGAATCAACAAGCGCACCCTGGACGGTTTGATCCGCAGCGGTGCACTGGATCGTCTGGGGCCTTATTTCCATGACGAGCAGAAAGCCTATCAGGCCAATATCGACCGTAACCGGGCGGTCTTGCTGAACGCCATGGAAGGGGCGATCAAGGCGGCCGAACAAACCGCGCGTACCCATGACAGCGGTCATGTCGACCTGTTTGGTGGTCTGTTCGTTGAAGAAGATGCCGACGTCTACGCCAATCACCGCAAAGCCAAGGAGCTGACCCTCAAGGAGCGCCTGAAAGGGGAGAAAGACACCCTCGGCCTGTACCTGACCGGTCACCCGATTGACGAGTACGAAGGCGAGATCCGCCGTTTTGCCCGTCAGCGCATCATCGACCTGAAGCCGGCTCGTGATACGCAAACCGTCGCCGGCATGATCATCGCCTTGCGGGTGATGAAGAACAAAAAGGGCGACAAGATGGGTTTCATCACCCTCGACGATCGCTCCGGGCGGATCGAGGCTTCGCTGTTTGCCGAAGCGTTCCACTCGGCGCAATCGCTGTTGCAGACCGATGCGATGGTGGTGGTCGAAGGCGAAGTCAGCAACGACGACTTCTCCGGTGGCCTGCGTCTGCGGGTCAAGCGGGTGATGAGCATGGAAGATGCGCGCACCAACCTAGCCGAAAGCCTGCGCCTGAAGCTGCAGACCAAGGATTTGAAGGGCGATCAGCTACGCTGGCTGGGTGAGTTGTTCAAACGTCATCGCGGCGCGTGCCCGATCACCATGGAGTACACGAGCCCCGATGCGAAGGCCTTGTTGCAGTTTGGCGAGACCTGGCGGATCGATCCGGCGGATGCGTTGATTCAAGCCTTGCGTGACCAGTTCGGGCGAGACAACGTCTTCCTCCAATACCGTTGACGGTCGGGGCTGTCTGTAGGCTCCGATCTCGACCAGAATTTTTAATCTCGACCTGAACGCGCCTGTCCCTTAAGGTAGGGCGCGAATAGACAACCGGCCGGCCCAAGCTCTCTTGGACGTCGACCCAAGACGGACGCCTATGAACCCGAATTTTCTAGATTTCGAACAGCCGATCGCCGACCTGCAAGCCAAGATCGAAGAGTTGCGCTTGGTCGGTAACGACAATTCGCTGAATATCGGCGATGAGATCTCCCGCCTGCAGGACAAAAGCAGCACGCTGACCGAAGACATCTTCGGCAAGCTGACCAGCTGGCAGATCGCACGTCTCGCGCGTCACCCGAAACGTCCGTATACCCTGGACTACATCGAACACATCTTCACCGAGTTCGACGAACTGCACGGCGACCGTCACTTCTCCGACGACGCTGCGATCGTCGGCGGCATTGCCCGTCTGGACGATCAGCCGGTGATGATCATCGGCCACCAGAAAGGCCGTGAGGTGCGCGAGAAAGTCCGCCGCAACTTCGGTATGCCGCGTCCTGAAGGCTACCGCAAGGCGTGCCGCCTGATGGAAATGGCCGAACGTTTCAAAATGCCGATCCTGACCTTCATCGACACGCCGGGCGCTTACCCTGGCATCGATGCTGAGGAGCGTAACCAGAGCGAGGCGATTGCCTGGAACCTGCGCGTCATGGCCCGCCTGAAAACCCCAATCATCGCCACCGTGATCGGTGAAGGTGGTTCGGGTGGCGCGCTGGCGATCGGCGTCTGCGATCAACTGAACATGCTTCAGTACTCGACCTACGCGGTGATCTCGCCGGAAGGTTGCGCCTCGATTCTGTGGAAAACCGCCGAGAAAGCGCCGGACGCGGCTGAAGCCATGGGCATCACCGCCGAGCGCCTGAAAGGCCTGGGCATCGTCGACAAAGTGATCGGCGAGCCATTGGGCGGCGCTCACCGCGATCCGGCAGCGGCGGCGGCTTCGATCCGTGCCGAGCTGAGCTCGCAACTGGCGATGCTGAAGAAGTTCGATAACGAGGCGCTGCTGGCCCGTCGTTACGAGCGTCTGATGAGCTACGGTCTCTGATCTGACCGCGCTTCACCCATGTGGGAGCGAGCCTGCTCGCGAAAGCGGTATAACAGCCAACAGATAAGTTGAATGTTAAGCCGCCATCGCGAGCAGGCTCGCTCCCACATTTGATTTGTGCGAAGTGATCGATATGAGTCTGCCAACCCGTGATCTCTCCACCAGGCTTCTGCTGAATCTCGCGCCGTGGCGCAACGCCACAACCTGGCGCGTCGCCTTCTCCGGCGGACTCGACTCCACCGTCCTGCTGCACCTCCTTGCCCACCTCGCAAAAACCCAATCCCTGCCGGCGCTCAGCGCCATTTATGTTCACCACGGCCTTCAGGCTGCGGCTGATGCGTGGCCGCAACATTGTCAGTCGGTCTGTGACGCGCTGGGTGTGCCGCTGCAGGTGGTTCACGTTCAGGTTCAGCCCGGCGCCAGCCTTGAGCGTGCCGCCCGGGATGCGCGCTATGGCGCCTTCGTTGAAGCCACTCAAGCCAATGAGCTGCTACTCACCGCGCAGCACCGGGACGACCAAGCGGAAACCCTGTTGTTTCGGCTGTTGCGCGGGGCAGGGGTGAGGGGCTTGTCCGGCATGCCGCGCGAGCGCGTCCTGGGTCGCGGGCATCTTTTGCGTCCGTTGCTCGATGTCACACGCGCCGAGCTTGAGGCTTATGCGGCCGAGCATCGGTTGAGCTGGATCGAGGACCCTTCGAACCAGGACCGTCAGTTCTCACGCAACTACCTGCGGCATCAAGTGTTCCCGGTATTGACCGAGCGCTGGCCGCAAGCGACGGCAACCATGGCTCGCACTGCCGCGCATCTGAGCGAAGCGCAGGGGTTGCTCGATGAGCTGGCCCACATCGATCTGGCCAGCGCCAATACCGCCAATGAATTCGATTGGCTGGGTTTGCCATCCCTGGAGTTGGCGCCGCTGGTCTGGCTTTCTGCCGCGCGCCAGCGCAACGCATTGAGTCACTGGCTTGCAGCATTGACGCGGCTGCCGGATAGCGACCATTGGTCGGGTTGGGATGATTTGCGCGATGCCACGGGTGATGCCCGTCCGGTCTGGCGATTGGCGGAGGGCGAATTGCATCGGGCGGGTGGGCGTATCTGGTGGCTGGCGGGTCGTTGGCTGCGCGTTCCCCCCCCAGTCGGCCTTTGGGCTGATCCTTCGACAACGCTGGTTTTACCGGAAAACGGCGAGCTTACGATCACCGGCCAAATCCCCGCCGGCCCGCTGCAAATCCGCTATCGTGAAGGAGGCGAGGTCATGAATCTGCCTGAGCGCGGCCACCGGGATCTCAAGCGTTTGCTCAACGAACGCGGGGTTCCGGGCTTCGTCCGTGGCAGATTGCCGCTGCTTTACCGGGACGCGCAATTGCTGGCGGTGGCCAACCTGCGGGGCCTCGATGGCAACGAGCAGGAGGGCTGGCATTTGCAGTGGGACCCACTGAGCGAAGATCAAGGTTTGAGCTGAAAGGGGCTTTCCGGTAGACTACGCTCCCTTCTTGATACAACTTCTGTGGATTCGCCTGAATTACAGAAGTTGCCGATTACCAAGCAGTCTTTGCTGGGCGATTCCAAAAAATGTGTAGCGAGCAACGTACCGGTGTTTCATCTGCCGGTCTGTCCCAACGCGGCGGTTTTTTTGAAAGGTGCACTGTGATTAATGCAGGTGATCGGGGGCTTCGGCCTTCCTTCGCTTTCCCCGGCGGCTCGGACCGCTTTAACGCAGACTTCTAGGGTTTTTCATGACGCGCTACATATTCGTCACGGGCGGTGTTGTTTCTTCATTGGGGAAAGGCATTGCCTCGGCTTCATTGGCGGCCATCCTGGAGGCGCGGGGACTTAAGGTCACCATGCTGAAGCTGGACCCGTACATCAACGTTGACCCGGGCACCATGAGCCCGTTCCAGCACGGTGAAGTGTTCGTCACCCACGACGGCGCCGAGACCGATCTGGACCTGGGCCACTACGAGCGGTTCATCCGCACGACCATGACCCAGAACAACAACTTCACCACCGGCCGTGTCTACGAACACGTCCTGCGCAAAGAGCGCCGTGGTGATTACCTGGGTGCAACCATCCAGGTGATCCCGCACATCACCGACGAAATCAAGCGCCGCATCATCAAGGGTGCCGGCGATGCCGACGTGGCGATGGTCGAGATCGGTGGCACCGTGGGTGACATCGAGTCGCAACCGTTCCTCGAAGCGATCCGTCAATTGCGTTTCGAAGTCGGCGCCAAGCGCGCGATGCTGATGCACCTGACGCTGGTGCCGTACATCGCCACTGCCGGCGAAACCAAAACCAAACCAACCCAGCACTCGGTCAAGGAACTGCGTTCCATCGGCCTGCAGCCAGACGTGCTGGTGTGCCGTTCCGATCACCCGATCGACATCTCGTCGCGTCGCAAGATCGCGCAGTTCACCAACGTTGAAGAACGTGCGGTGATCGCGCTGGAAGATGCCGACACCATCTACAAGATCCCGGGCATCCTGCACTCCCAGGGCCTGGACGATTTCGTCGTCGAGCGTTTCGGCCTGCAATGCGGCAGCGCGGACCTGTCCGAGTGGGAAGCGGTGGTTGACGCCAAGCTGAACCCGGAACACGAAGTCACCATCGCGATGGTCGGCAAGTACATGGAACTGCTGGACGCCTACAAGTCGCTGATCGAAGCGATGAGTCACGCCGGCATCAGCAACCGCACCAAGGTCAACCTGCGCTACATCGATTCCGAAGACATCGAAAACCAGGGCACCGCGCTGCTGGAAGGTGTCGACGCGATCCTCGTACCGGGCGGCTTCGGTCTGCGTGGCGTGGAAGGCAAGATCACCGCCGTTCAATACGCTCGCGAAAACAAGGTTCCGTACCTCGGCATCTGCCTGGGCATGCAAGTGGCCGTGATCGAGTTCGCTCGTAACGTGCTGGGCTGGAAAGACGCCAACTCCACCGAGTTCGATCGCGCCAGCGGTCATCCGGTCGTGGGTCTGATCACCGAGTGGGAAGATGCCACCGGCGCCGTCGAAACCCGTACCGAATCGTCCGACCTGGGCGGCACCATGCGCCTCGGCGCTCAGGATTGCCTGCTGGAACCGGGTTCCCTGGTGCACGATTGCTACGCCAAGGACGTGATCGTCGAGCGTCACCGTCATCGCTACGAAGTGAACAACAACCTGCTGCCGCAAATCATGGAAGCCGGCCTGAAAATCTCCGGTCGTTCCGGTGATGGCGCGCTGGTCGAAGTGGTTGAAGCCCCGGATCATCCATGGTTCGTCGCTTGCCAGTTCCACCCTGAGTTCACCTCGACACCACGCGACGGTCACCCGTTGTTCAGCGGTTTCGTTAAAGCAGCTTTGGTTCAACACCAGAAGAAGGCGTAAATCCGATGGCGCAGAAGATCATCCGTGTAGGCGATATCGAGATTGCCAACGACAAGCCAATGGTGCTTTTCGGTGGCATGAACGTGCTGGAAAGCCGCGACATGGCGATGCAGGTCTGCGAAGAATACGTAAAGGTCACCGAGAAACTCGGTATCCCTTACGTGTTCAAGGCCAGCTTCGACAAGGCCAACCGTTCCTCCGTGGCCTCTTACCGTGGCCCCGGCCTGGAAGAGGGCATGCGGATTTTCCAGGACATCAAGCAAGCCTTCGGCGTGCCGATCATCACCGACGTCCACGAACCTGACCAGGCCGCGGTCGTCGCTGAAGTCTGCGACATCATCCAGCTGCCGGCCTTCCTGTCGCGCCAGACTGACCTGGTGGTCGCGATGGCCAAGACCGGCGCGGTGATCAACATCAAGAAAGCCCAGTTCCTCGCCCCGCATGAGATGAAACACATCCTGAGCAAATGCGTGGAAGCGGGTAACGATCAGTTGATCCTCTGCGAGCGCGGTTCGAGCTTTGGCTACAACAACCTGGTCGTCGACATGCTTGGCTTCGGCATCATGAAGCAGTTCGAATACCCGGTGTTCTTCGACGTGACCCACGCGCTGCAAATGCCCGGTGGTCGCTCCGATTCCGCCGGCGGTCGTCGCGCCCAGGTCACTGACCTGGCCAAGGCAGGCATGAGCCAGTCGCTGGCCGGTCTGTTCCTCGAAGCCCACCCGGACCCGGACAACGCCAAGTGCGACGGCCCTTGCGCCTTGCGCCTGGACAAACTGGAGCCATTCCTGGCCCAGCTCAAAGCCCTGGACGAACTGGTGAAGAGTTTTCCGACGGTAGAGACCGCGTAAACCTCATTTCTCCGGTAAAGTACCGCACGATTTGTTGCTCAGGCCCTCGGGCCTGAGCCTTATCGTCCGCAAGTCTGCCCGCTGCACACCACTTGCCGACGGTAAAAGATTTCCTCTAGCTGCGTCGTTTTCGTCAACTTTGGAGTGTTTACAACAATGGCAAAAATCGTCGACATCAAAGGTCGTGAAGTTCTCGACTCCCGTGGCAATCCCACCGTGGAAGCGGACGTGCTTCTCGATAACGGCATCATCGGTAGCGCGTGCGCGCCGTCCGGTGCTTCCACTGGCTCGCGTGAAGCGCTCGAGCTGCGTGATGGCGACAAGAGCCGTTACCTGGGCAAAGGCGTACTCAAAGCCGTTGCCAACATCAACGGTCCGATCCGCGATCTGTTGCTGGGTACAGACCCAAGCGACCAGAAAGCACTGGATCACGCGATGATCAAGCTTGATGGCACCGAAAACAAAGGCTCCCTGGGCGCCAACGCGATCCTCGCCGTTTCCCTGGCCGCCGCCAAGGCCGCCGCACAGGACCAGGACCTGCCGCTGTACGCGCACATCGCCAACCTGAACGGCACCCCGGGTGTCTACTCGATGCCGGTTCCGATGATGAACATCATCAACGGTGGCGAGCACGCCGATAACAACGTCGACATCCAGGAATTCATGGTTCAGCCGGTTGGCGCCAAGTCTTTCTCGGAAGGTCTGCGCATGGGCACCGAGATTTTCCATCACCTCAAAGCTGTTCTGAAGGCCCGTGGCCTGAGCACCGCAGTGGGTGACGAAGGTGGTTTCGCACCGAACCTGGCTTCCAACGAAGACGCGTTGAAAGTGATCTCCGAAGCCGTGGCCAACGCCGGTTACAAGCTGGGTACCGACGTGACCCTGGCACTGGACTGCGCGGCCAGCGAATTCTACGAAGACGGTAAATACAACCTGTCCGGCGAAGGCCAGGTGTTCACCGCCGAAGGTTTCGCTGACTACCTGAAAGGCCTGACCGAGCGTTATCCGATCATCTCGATCGAAGACGGCCTGGACGAGTCCGACTGGGCTGGCTGGAAAATCCTCACCGACAAGATCGGCGAGAAGACCCAACTGGTGGGCGACGACCTGTTCGTGACCAACACCAAGATCCTGAAAGAAGGCATCGATAAAAAGATCGCCAACTCGATCCTGATCAAGTTCAACCAGATCGGCACCCTGACCGAAACCCTGGAAGCCATCCAGATGGCCAAGGCCGCTGGTTACACTGCCGTGATCTCGCACCGCTCCGGCGAAACCGAAGATTCGACCATTGCCGACCTGGCGGTGGGCACTGCGGCTGGCCAGATCAAGACCGGTTCCCTGTGCCGTTCGGACCGCGTGTCCAAGTACAACCAACTGCTGCGTATCGAAGAGCAGTTGAATGGCAAAGCCAAGTACAACGGTCGCAGCGAATTCCGCGGTTAATCGTTAACTGGTAAAAAGACACCGGATTGTGTCGGAAAAATCGCTACAGCGATGGATTTGCCACTAATCTGATGCCTTATAAGCACAAGCCTGGGTCTTCCAGGCTTCGTGCTATCAGAAGCTTCAAAGTTTTGGCATGGCTGTCTTTTTTCACTGGATACCTGATATTCGATGCGCAGTCCCAATTGGTTGTTCCTCGTCTTGCTCTTGTTGCTGGCTGGCCTGCAATACCGCCTGTGGGTGGGAAATGGCAGTCTGGCGCAAGTGGCTGAGCTGACTCAGCAGATCGCAGATCAACACGCTGAGAACGAAGGGTTGCTGGAACGCAATCGGGTCATGGACGCCGAAGTCAGCGAGTTGAAAAAAGGCATGGAGACCGTGGAAGAGCGGGCTCGTCATGAGTTGGGCATGGTCAAGGACGGTGAAACCCTTTACCAGTTGGCTCAATGAATAACTCGTTACCGGCCTTCTGGGCCGTGATTCCTGCCGCGGGCGTCGGTGCCCGTATGGCCGCAGACCGTCCCAAGCAATACTTGCAATTGGGCGGGCGCACTATTCTAGAACACAGCCTTGGCTGTTTCCTTGATCATCCTGCCCTGAAGGGGTTGGTGGTCAGTCTTGCTGTTGATGATCCCTACTGGCCGAACCTGGCGTGTGCTGCCGATCCGCGTATTCAGCGGGTCGAGGGCGGCGACGAGCGTTCCGGGTCAGTGCTCAATGCCTTGCTGCATCTGCACGCTCAAGGTGCTGACGATGAAGACTGGGTGCTGGTTCACGATGCTGCACGGCCGAATCTTTCGCGTGATGATCTTGATAAGTTGCTGGGTGAGTTGGCGGACGATCCAGTGGGCGGGCTGCTGGCAGTTCCTGCCCGCGATACGCTCAAACGGGTCGACAAGCACGGTCGTGTGGTTGAAACCGTGGATCGCAGCGTGATCTGGCAGGCGTACACGCCGCAGATGTTTCGCCTCGGCGCGTTGCATCGGGCATTGGCGGACAGTCTGGTGGCGGATGCCTTGGTGACTGATGAAGCGTCGGCCATGGAGTGGGCTGGATTGGCGCCGCGTCTGATTGAAGGGCGGTCCGATAATCTCAAGGTTACTCGCCCTGAAGATCTTGAATGGCTTCGCCAGCGTTGGGCTAATCGCCGCTGAGTCGCTCATTGGCTGTTCAACCGCCATCGCGAGCAGGCTCACTCCTGCATTGGAATGAATTTCCCTGTAGCACTGAGCCTGCTCGCGATGGCGTTCTATCAATCAGCAAAACTGTCACTGAAAGCGGCAATCCGAGCTAAGTTCGATACTCCGGCCGCTCAGCCAACCCTTGCTTCAAATAATCCACCAACTTGCGCACCTTCGGCGACAGATGCCGCTGCTGTGGATACAGCGCCCAAACCGCCGTGTTCGGTGGCTGGTGCGCCTCCAGCAATGAAATCAATTCGCCGTTTTTCAGGTGCTCCAGCACGTAATAGTCTGGCAGCTGACACAACCCGACACCCTGTAGTGCCGCATCCAGAACCGCTTGCCCACTGTTGCAGCGCCAGTTTCCCTGCACCCGTTGTGAAAATTCCCGCCCGTTCTGCTCCAGTTGCCACATGTCCGAACTGCCGATCAGGCAATTGTGGCGGCTGAGTTCCGACAAACTGTGTGGGCGACCATACCGTTCCACGTAGGACGGCGACGCGCACAAATACATCCGCCGTGGTGCCAGGCGCGTGGCGACCAGTCGCGAATCCTGGAGACGCCCGAGGCGGATTGCCAGGTCCAGCCCTTCGTGCACCAGGTCGAGAGGACGGTTGCTCAATTCAATGTCGACGCGCAGTTGTGGATAAAGGCCCATGAAACGGGTTACCAATGGCACGATGAAGCGTTCGCCATACGCCACGGCGCAGGTCATGCGCAGCATGCCTTTAGGCTCGCTGGTCAGGTCGCCGACCGCGCGCAAGGCTTCTTCGCGACCGTCCTGCAAGCGCTGGCAATGTTGCAAAAAGGTTTGCCCGGCTTCGGTCAGCGTCACCCGGCGAGTGCTGCGGTAAAGCAGTCGCGTCTGAAGGCGCTCTTCGAGGCGTGCGATTTGTCGACTGATGTGAGAGGAAGAAACCCCAAGGCGTTCCGCCGCCGCCGTGAATTGGCTGCACTCGGCCACGGCGACGAACTCGTCGATTCCTTCCCAGCGGTTTTCAGACATCCAGGATTATCCCTGTGTGGCAATAATGTTTTGCTTTTGCCCGGATTATTCCTCGTAGCGCGCTGTATTACACTCCCTGTCTCGTTTTTATTCACTGGAGAATCCACATGATCAAGTCGCGCGCTGCCGTTGCCTTCGAGGCCAAGAAACCCCTCGAGATCGTCGAAGTCGATGTCGCCATGCCCAAGGCCGGTGAAGTTCTGTTGCGAGTGGTGGCCTCCGGTGTCTGCCATACCGATGCCTACACCCTGTCGGGCGCTGACCCGGAAGGCATCTTCCCGTCGATCCTCGGTCACGAAGGTGGCGCGGTGGTTGAGGCAATCGGTGAGGGCGTGACCTCCGTCGCGGTTGGCGACCATGTGATCCCGCTGTACACCCCGGAATGCCGTCAGTGCAAATTCTGTCTGTCGGGCAAAACCAACTTGTGTCAGGCGATTCGCGCGACTCAAGGCAAGGGCCTGATGCCGGATGGCACTTCGCGCTTTTCCTACAAGGGCCAGCCAATTTTCCACTACATGGGGACCTCGACATTCTCCGAGTACACCGTGCTGCCGGAAATCTCCGTCGCCAAAATTCCAAAAGAAGCACCACTGGAAAAAGTCTGCCTGCTGGGCTGCGGTGTCACCACCGGTATCGGTGCAGTCCTCAATACCGCCAAGGTAAAACCAGGTGATACCGTCGCCATTTTCGGTCTGGGCGGCATCGGTTTGTCAGCCATCATCGGTGCGGTCAAGGCCAAGGCTGGTCGCATCATCGCCATCGACATCAACCCGGCGAAGTTCGAGATCGCCAAGCAGCTCGGTGCAACCGACTGCGTGAACCCGAAAGATTTCGACCGTCCGATCCAGGAAGTCATCGTCGACATGACTGACGGCGGCGTCGACTTTTCCTTCGAGTGCATCGGCAATGTGCAATTGATGCGTGCGGCCCTTGAGTGCTGCCACAAGGGTTGGGGTGAGTCGGTGATTATCGGTGTGGCCGGTGCCGGCCAGGAAATCTCAACCCGTCCATTCCAGCTGGTGACCGGTCGTGTCTGGCGCGGTTCGGCATTCGGCGGCGTGCGCGGTCGTACCGAATTGCCAAGCTACGTCGAGATGGCCGAAACCGGCGAAATCCCGCTGGATACGTTTATCACCCACACCATGGGCCTGGAAGACATCAACAAGGCTTTCGACCTGATGCACGAAGGCAAAAGCATCCGTAGCGTCATCCATTTCTGAGGTCGGTCATGAGCCTGGAAAATATCACCTGCCAGAAAAGCTTCGGTGGCTGGCACAAACGCTACAAGCACCGCTCCGATGTCCTCGGCTGCGACATGGTGTTCGCCGTGTACCTGCCGCCGCAGGCGGAGCAGGGCGGCAAGTTGCCGGTGCTGTATTGGTTGTCCGGCCTGACCTGTACCGACGAAAACTTCATGCACAAGGCCGGCGCGATGCGCATGGCCGCCGAGCTTGGGTTGATCATCGTTGCGCCGGACACCAGCCCTCGCGGACCCGATGTTCCAGGTGATCCGGACGGCGCCTGGGACTTCGGTCTCGGTGCCGGGTTTTATCTGAATGCCACGCAGGAACCCTGGTCCCGGCACTATCGGATGCATGACTATGTCGTGCAGGAATTGCCGGCATTGGTCGAAGCCCATTTCCCGGCGTCGGACAAGCGCGGCATCAGCGGTCACTCCATGGGTGGCCACGGGGCGCTGGTCTGCGCCTTGCGCAATCCGGGGCGTTACCAATCGGTGTCGGCGTTCTCGCCGATCAACAATCCGATGGATTGCCCGTGGGGGCAGAAAGCGTTTTCCCGCTACCTGGGCGAAGACCGCTCGAAGTGGCGCGAATGGGATGCCTGCGCACTGATCGCCGAGGCCGACGAAAAGTTGCCGTTGCTGGTCGATCAAGGCGATCGTGATGATTTCCTGGCGACTCAACTCAAGCCTGAAGCCTTGCAACAGACGGCCAAACTGGCCGGTCATCCGCTGACGTTGCGCCTGCAACCGGGCTACGACCACAGCTATTTCTTCATCGCCAGCTTCATTGACGACCACTTGCAGCATCACGCACGCGCTCTAGGCGCCTAATGCAGGTAGAATCACGCCCTGACAAAAATCGGGGCGTTTTTTTATGCGTATTGGCCACGGCTATGATGTGCACCGTTTCGCTGAAGGCGATTTCATTACTCTGGGCGGTGTGCGCATTGCACACGGTTTCGGGCTGCTCGCTCACTCCGACGGTGACGTCCTGCTGCACGCCTTGAGCGATGCCTTGCTCGGCGCCGCTGCGCTGGGTGATATCGGCAAGCACTTCCCGGACACCGACCCGACGTTCAAGGGCGCCGACAGCCGCGTGCTGTTGCGTCACGTCGTCGCACTGATCCACGCCAAAGGCTGGAAAGTCGGCAACGTCGATAACACCATCGTCGCCCAGGCGCCGAAAATGGCCCCGCATATCGAATCGATGCGCGCGCTGATTGCCGCGGATCTTCAAGTTGAGTTGGATCAAGTGAACGTGAAAGCTACCACCACCGAAAAGCTTGGCTTTGTCGGTCGCGAAGAAGGCATTGCCGTGCATTCCGTTGCCTTGTTGCTGCGCGCATGAACGAAGCGCAATTGCTCGGCCCGCGAGCCTATGGCGACGCCCTCGGTACGGCGGTTCTGAAAGCCACCGCAGAAGATTTTCAGGTCGATGAAGTACTCGATATCCCCCTCAGTGGCGATGGCGAACACTTGTGGATCTGGGTGGAAAAGCGCGGTCTCAATACCGAAGAAGCGGCACGGCGCATTGCCAAGGCGGCGGGTGTGCCATTGCGCACCGTCAGCTATGCAGGCCTCAAGGATCGTCAGGCGCTGACTCGCCAGTGGTTCAGCGTGCAGCTGCCGGGCAAGGCCGACCCTGATTTGTCGGCGGCCGAAAACGACACGCTGAAAATCCTCAAGACCGGTCGGCACAAGCGCAAGCTGCAACGCGGTGCCCATTCGGCGAATGGCTTCACCTTGCGCCTGACGCAATTCGCTGGCGACAAAGCCGCGATTGAAGAGCGGCTGCAGCTGATCGCCAAGCAAGGTATTCCCAATTATTTCGGTGCCCAGCGTTTCGGCTTTGATGGCGGTAACGTGGTCGATGCCCGTGCCTGGGCCGCGCGCAAGGCGTTGCCGGAGCAGCGCAATGTCCGTTCGCGTCTGCTCTCCACTGCCCGCAGCTTCCTGTTCAACCAGGTATTGGCGGCGCGTGTGGCCGATGGCACCTGGCAGCAAGCGCAGGTTGGCGATCTGCTGGCCTTCACCGACAGCCGCAGTTTTTTTCCGGCAGGTGAAGCCGAGTGCAGCGACCCGCGCCTGGCAATTCTCGACCTGCACCCGACCGGTCCCCAGTGGGGCGAAGGTGACTCGCCGGCGACCGGCGCTGTCCATGTACTGGAGCAGGCAATCGCCGCTCGCGAAGCGGATCTGCGCGATTGGTTGATTAACGCCGGAATGAACCACGAACGTCGCATCCTGCGGCTGCCCATTGGTGGGTTGACGTGGCATTATCCGGAGCCTGACATTCTGCAACTGGAATTCGTCCTCCCGGCCGGATGCTTTGCCACCGTATTGGTGCGCGAGCTTGTTGATCTGGTGCCGGTGGGGCAGACGGACAGCCCATGCGTATTCTGATTTCTAACGACGATGGGGTAGCCGCACCCGGTCTCGCCGCGCTTTATGCTGCGCTGGCGGATTACACCGAGTGCGTGGTTATCGCCCCGGACCAGGACAAAAGCGGCGCCAGCAGTTCGCTGACGCTTGACCGTCCGTTGCACCCGCAAACCCTGGCCAACGGCTTTATCAGCCTGAACGGCACACCCACCGATTGCGTGCACCTGGGCCTTAACGGCTTGCTGGAGCGCGAACCGGACATGGTGGTTTCCGGCATCAACCTGGGCGCCAACCTGGGCGACGACGTGCTGTATTCCGGCACCGTTGCGGCGGCACTCGAGGGGCGTTTCCTTGAGCGTCCTTCGTTCGCCTTTTCGTTGGTCTCACGGCAAGTGGAGAACCTTCCCACGGCCGCTTACTTTGCGCGCAAACTGGTCGAGGCCCACGCTGACCTCGACTTGCCACCGCGTACGGTACTGAGCGTGAATATTCCCAATTTGCCGCTGGACCACATTCGCGGTATTCAGCTGACCCGTCTCGGGCACCGCGCACGTGCTGCGGCACCGATGAAAGTGGTCGACCCGCGCGGCAAGTCCGGTTACTGGATCGCCGCCGCCGGGGACGCCGAGGATGGTGGCCCGGGCACCGACTTTCATGCGGTGATGCAGGGCTTTGTCTCGATTACTCCGCTGCAACTGGATCGCACCTTCAATGATGCCTTCAGAAGTCTCGATGGCTGGTTGGAGGGGTTGCGCTAATGGCTCGTGAACAAGACGATATTCTGCGTCGCGGCATCGGGATGACCTCGCAACGAACCCGCGAGCGCCTGATTCAGCGTCTGTATGAGGAAGGGGTTTCCAACGCCAAGGTGCTGGAAGTCATCCGTCGTACACCGCGTCACCTGTTCGTCGACGAAGCGCTGGCTCATCGCGCCTACGAAGACACGGCCCTGCCGATCGGACACAACCAGACCATCTCCCAGCCTTATATGGTGGCGCGCATGAGCGAGCTGCTGCTGGAGGCCGGTCCCTTGGACAAGGTGATGGAAATCGGTACCGGCTCGGGTTACCAGACGGCGGTGCTGTCGCAGCTGGTTGAACGGGTGTTCTCCGTGGAGCGCATCAAGGTGTTGCAGGACCGGGCCAAGGAACGCCTGGTGGAGCTGAACCTGCGCAATGTGGTGTTTCGCTGGGGCGATGGCTGGGAAGGCTGGCCGGCACTGGCGCCATACAACGGCATTATCGTGACCGCAGTGGCGACCGATGTGCCCCAGGCGTTGCTGGATCAATTGGCGCCTGGCGGGCGGCTGGTGATTCCTGTCGGCTCCGGTGAGGTGCAGCAACTGATGCTGATCATCCGCGAAGAACAAGGCTTTTCACGTCGTGTTCTGGGGTCGGTTCGCTTCGTGCCACTGCTCAACGGGCCGCTGGCCTGAGCATTTGTTCAAGTACGCTGAATTCTCTTCGATTGCCCGGGTCTTACAGCGGCATAGATGGGTTAAACAGGATTCATCGGCAGGCAGCAAACGTGTGCGCGAAGCGATTTCGCTTCATTAAAGGTAAAGCCTGTTCGGCCCGTTATACTTGCGACATTTCGTGCCGAAACACGGCAATCCACTATTTCAGCCACCAAAAAGGGAGCGGCGGGTGAGTCTCACAGTCATTGCGCAGCGTATGGGTACAAAGAGCTTTCAGCGCCTGGTGACTGGCCTCGTCTTGAGCACCTTGCTGGTCGGTTGCTCCAGTTCCAAAACGAGTGACGTGCGTGTCGTCGATCGCAACAAGTCCGTCGCCCAGCGTCCGGCGGTGACCACGGGTCAATACGTCGTTCGACCAAAAGATACGTTGTTCTCGATCGCTTTTCGCTACGGCTGGGACTACAAAGCCCTCGCCGCACGGAACAATATTCCTACGCCGTATACGATCCATCCGGGTCAGACAATTCGCTTTGACGGTCGCACCGGATCAACGTCGGCGCCGGTAGCCAGTGCTACCGATTCAACGCCTTCGTCGTCGCTGAAAACCACGGTAATCCGGCGCCAGCCAAATGGCGCAACCACCAGCACAGCGGTGGTTGCACCGTCCGTCGCCAGCAAGCCGACCCCCGCTCCGATGCCTCCTGCCGGCCCGGCCCCGACCGGCTGGGGATGGCCATCTAATGGCATTCTGATTGGAAAGTTCTCCTCAAACGGTAGTTTGAATAAAGGAATTGATATCGCCGGGGATTTGGGACAGCCTGTTTTAGCTGCGTCTGATGGGACGGTGGTATACGCCGGGAGTGGCTTAAGGGGCTACGGCGAATTAGTCATCATCAAACACAGCGACACCTACGTCAGTGCCTACGGACATAACCGCAGGCTGTTGGTTCGGGAGGGGCAGCAGGTCAAGGTCGGACAGACAATTGCCGAAATGGGGTCAACGGGTACAGACCGGGTGAAACTGCATTTTGAGATTCGCCGACAAGGTAAACCTGTAGATCCACTGCAGTTCCTGCCACGTCGTTGATTTGTTACCAGCCTGTTCCGTCACGTAGAGGGGACAGGCTCCAGCGTTGCCAAGGATAAAGGCGCCGCTTGAGCTTGGGGTCGAACTCACCAAAGGACTATAACAATGGCTCTCAGTAAAGAAGTGCCGGAGTTTGACATCGACGATGAGGTTCTCCTTATGGAGACCGGCATCGCTACGGATTCGATGTCGAATGATGAAGGGGCTGCTCCACCTTCCGTTCGTGCCAAATCCAAACACTCCGCTTCGCTAAAGCAACACAAGTACATCGACTACACGCGGGCACTTGATGCCACGCAACTGTACCTCAATGAAATCGGCTTTTCCCCGCTGCTCTCCCCGGAAGAAGAAGTTCATTTTGCGCGTCTGTCGCAAAGTGGTGATCCGGCCGGGCGCAAACGCATGATTGAAAGCAACCTGCGGCTGGTGGTGAAAATCGCCCGGCGTTACGTCAATCGTGGGTTGTCGCTGCTGGACCTGATCGAAGAGGGCAACCTCGGACTGATCCGGGCAGTGGAGAAATTCGATCCTGAGCGCGGCTTCCGCTTTTCAACCTACGCAACCTGGTGGATTCGTCAGACCATCGAGCGCGCAATCATGAATCAGACCCGGACCATCCGGTTGCCGATCCATGTGGTCAAAGAGCTCAACGTGTACCTGCGGGCTGCACGAGAGCTGACCCAAAAACTCGATCACGAACCCTCACCCGAAGAAATCGCCAACCTGCTGGAAAAACCAGTGGCAGAGGTCAAGCGCATGCTTGGCTTGAACGAGCGGGTTTCTTCGGTCGACGTCTCGCTGGGTCCGGATTCGGATAAAACCCTGCTGGACACCCTTACAGATGACCGACCAACCGATCCATGTGAGCTGTTGCAGGATGACGACCTGTCCCAGAGCATCGATCAATGGCTTTCGGAACTGACCGACAAGCAACGCGAAGTGGTGGTACGCCGCTTCGGCCTGCGCGGTCACGAGAGCAGCACACTTGAAGACGTGGGCCTGGAGATCGGCCTGACCCGGGAACGGGTCAGACAGATTCAGGTGGAAGGCCTGAAACGTCTTCGGGAGATTCTCGAGAAGAACGGCCTGTCGAGCGAGTCGCTGTTTCAGTAAGCAACGCGCTTGAGTAGCATTAAAAAACCCCGACTGGTTCGGGGTTTTTTAATGCCTGGGAGATGGCTGGCAAGCGCCTCAGGATTGTAGTTTCGCGCTGTAAGTCTTTGCTTACTCTTTCGTAAGTGTTCGTTATTTTTACAGTGTGGCAGTCGCTCATCTGTTACGTCTGTTCGAGTTATCTAGTTGATTTATATAGTTATTAATAAAGATTAAAAGCATATGACAGAGAGTTTTGCGGATTGGGAGCGATTGCGCTTGGTGGGGAACTCTCTAGTATCTGAACTGTGTCAACGGACAGACACACCCTTCAAGGATGAGGGGAATGGACATCGCAGGGAAGCGATTCATCAGGACGATGAAAAGGAACACAGGGAATAGGGAAAAAATGTGGGCGGGTCAAACCGCCCCTTTTTTTTTCCTGCAGAAAAGCAAAAAGGCCCGCTAGGGGCCTTTTCGAGAACGCGGGGGAAATCAGCGTTCGAGGTCTTTGATCTTGCCTTTGACGCCATCCCACTCTTCAGCGTCGGGCAGCGATTCTTTCTTCTCGGTAATGTTGGGCCAGATTTCGGCCAACTCAACGTTCAGCTGAATGAACTGCTGCATGTCTTCCGGGACTTCATCTTCAGAGAAGATGGCCACGGCAGGGCATTCTGGTTCGCACAATGCGCAGTCGATGCACTCATCCGGGTGAATCACCAGGAAGTTCGGGCCTTCGTAAAAGCAGTCCACCGGACAGACTTCTACGCAGTCGGTGTACTTGCACTTGATGCAGTTGTCGGTGACGACGAAGGTCATTTCTAATTTTCTCCTCAGGCGGCGGCAGCGGAGCCCCTTCTTGTTGGGGTCGCCAGGTTTGGGAGCGATAGTCTGCAGGCCAGGCTATTAGCCTGCAGCATCCCAAACCGCGCGAGATTCTAACAGCTTGCAGGCAAGTGCGTTAGATCCGTGTCTTTAGTGTATAGAGCATTTCTAACGCGCGACGCGGTGTCATGTCATCCAGATCCAGTTTGGCCAGTTCATCCAGCACCGGATGCGGCAGGCTGGCGAACATATCGCTCTGCTGCGGCGCGGCCGGTTTGCCTCTGGTTGGTTTCGGAACTTCATGGGGCAGGGCAGTCGCTTCCAGTCGGCCCAGGTGCTCGCGAGCACGCACGATCACTTCACTCGGCACACCGGCCAACTGCGCAACTGCCAGGCCGTAGCTCTGGCTGGCAGGCCCGGGCAGCACGTGGTGCAGGAACACGATGCGCTCGTTGTGCTCGGTGGCATTAAGGTGAACGTTGGCCACCAGCGGCTGGGCCTCCGGTAACACCGTCAGCTCAAAGTAGTGGGTGGCAAACAGCGTGTAAGCCCGCAGATGCGCCAGACGTTCGGCGGCAGCCCAGGCCAGGGACAGGCCATCGAAGGTGCTGGTGCCGCGACCGACTTCGTCCATCAGTACCAGGCTACGTTCGGTGGCGTTGTGCAGAATGTTCGCGGTTTCGCTCATTTCGACCATGAAAGTCGATCGCCCGCCCGCCAGGTCATCGCTGGAACCGATCCGGGTGAAGATCCGGTCCACCAGAGACAATTCGCAACTGGCTGCCGGCACGAAACTGCCAATGTGCGCCAGCAGCACGATCAACGCGGTCTGGCGCATGTAGGTGGATTTACCGCCCATGTTCGGACCGGTGATCACCAGCATGCGCGTGTTGTCGTCGAGGCTCAGGTCGTTGGCCACGAACGGCGTGGTCAGCACTTGCTCGACCACCGGGTGGCGACCCTGGGAGATGCGCATGCACGGCTCGTCAACGAAGCGCGGGCAGTTCAGGTCGAGGTTCAGCGCACGCTCGGCAAGGTTGCTCAGCACGTCCAGCTCGGCCAGTGCCGCGGCGGTGTCTTGCAACGGCGGCAATTGGGCGATCAGGTCTTCGAGCAGCGCTTCGTACAGCATCTTCTCGCGAGCCAGGGCGCGGCTCTTGGCTGACAACGCCTTGTCCTCGAACGCTTTCAGTTCCGGCGTGATGAATCGCTCTGCACCTTTGAGCGTCTGGCGGCGGATGTAGTCGGCCGGTGCCGATTCAGCCTGCTTGCTCGGCAACTCGATGAAGTAACCGTGAATGCGGTTGTAGCCGACCTTCAAGTGCGACAGGCCGGTGCGAGCCTTCTCCCGTGCTTCCAGGTCGATCAGGAACTGCCCGGCGTTTTCGCTGAGCGATTGCAAGTCGTCCAACTCGGCGTCGTAACCGGTCTTCAACACACCGCCGTCACGGATCACCGCCGGCGGGTTGTCGATGATGGCTTTTTCCAGCAGCGCCGCAAGTTCCGGGTAGGTGCTGGTGGTCTTCGCCAGTTGAATGATGTGCGGCGCTTCCAGTTCAGTCATCGCCACTTGCAATTCTGGCAATGCACCGAGCGCATCGCGCAGGCGAGCCAAGTCGCGAGGACGGGCATTGCGCAGGCCGATCCGCGCCAGAATCCGCTCGATGTCACCGATTTCCTTGAGCTGCGGTTGCAGTTTTTCGAAACGGTAACCGTCGAGCAGGCAGGTGATCGAGGTCTGTCGCGCCAGCAATACGGTCAGATCCCGCAGCGGACGGTTCAGCCAGCGGGTCAGCAGGCGGCTGCCCATGGCGGTCTGGCAGCGGTCTACCACCGACTGCAACGTGTTGTCGCGGCCTCCGGCCAGGTTGGTGTCCAGTTCCAGGTTGCGACGGCTTGCGCCGTCCAGCACCACGGTGTCATCCAGGCGTTCATGGCGCAGGCTGCGCAAATGGGGCAGGGCGGTGCGCTGGGTTTCCTTGGCGTAGCTGAGCAGGCAACCGGCGGCGCCGATGGCCAGGGTCAGGTTCTCGCAACCGAAGCCTTTCAGGTCCTGGGTGGAGAATTGCTGGCAAAGGCTTTTCAGTGCCGAGTCGCGTTCGAAATCCCACGGCGCACGGCGACGAACCCCGCGACGTTTTTCCGCCGGCAGGTCCTTTGGCCAGTCATCGGGAATCATCAGCTCCACCGGATTGACCCGCTCCAGCTCCGCCAGCAGGTTTTCCCAGCCCTTTATTTCCAGCACGGTGAAGTTGCCGCTGGTGATGTCCAGCACCGCCAGACCGAACAGACGTTCGTCACCCAACACCGCCGCGATCAGGTTGTCCCGACGCTCATCCAGCAGCGCTTCATCACTGACCGTGCCCGGCGTGATGATCCGCACCACCTGACGATCCACCGGCCCCTTGCTGGTGGCCGGATCGCCGACCTGTTCACAGATCACCACCGATTCGCCGAGCTTCACCAGTTTCGCCAGGTAGCCTTCGGCGGCGTGGTAAGGAATCCCACACATCGGAATCGCCTGACCGGCCGACTGCCCACGGGCTGTCAGGGTGATGTCCAGCAACTTGGCGGCCTTCTTCGCGTCTTCATAGAAGATCTCGTAGAAGTCGCCCATGCGGTAGAACATCAGCTGGTCGGGGTGCTGGTTCTTCAGGCGCCAGTATTGCTGCATCATCGGGGTGTGGCTGGAGAGGTCCATATTCAAAGGGCTTTGCTCTATCTGTCTATTTGACAATGGTCAAACGTCTAATACTACAGGGATTTTTTCGGCATTGTTGGCGGCTCGGCGATGTCGGTTTCACGCAGTCTCAGGTAGCGTGCCGTCATCTTCGCATCGGTGTGGCCGCCGAGCTTCTGTGCGTTGTTGCCCTGCTTGTCGGTGTCGGTCAGCGACTTCGCTCTGAGGTCATGCAGCGTTGCACCGACGACCCCGGCAGCCTTGCAGTTGCGGTTGAATGCATCCTTCACCGAGCTGTAATGAACCGGCTTTCCGCCGCGGGGCGAACAGAATAACGTGAGTCCGCGAATGGTCCGAGGCAATGCCTTGATCCGTGCGACCAGGGCTTCGAGGTCTGAACTCATCCGGACGATAAGCCTGGCCCCGGTCTTCTGCTGCTTGAACGCAATACCTTCCTCACTGATATCTGAAAGGTGGATGGCCAGCACATCGCTGATCCGCTGTCCGGTCAGATAACACATCTCGTAAATGACCCGCATGTTCGGGCTCGCCTTCTCGCAGATCTTTGCGAACTCAGTATCGGAAATATACCGATCGCGTCGATTCTCCGTATGTCGCCGGATCCCTGTGCAGGGATTTGAGTCAACCAACTGACTCTCCAGCGCGTACATGAACACCATCCTCAGAAAAGAAATCACCCGGTTTGACATGTTAGGCGTGCTGGCCATGTGCATTTTCAGCGCAGCCACGTGGCGCGGCAGCACGTCGCGGGGCTCGAAGTCGGCGAACGCCTCCTTGAGCCTGACTGCTGCGGCCTCGTATTGCTTGACGGTGTTGGTCGCGAGCTTCGGAGCCATGTTCGCCAGGGCATCGTCGATCAGCTTGGACATGCCGCCCTGGTTGCCTTTGTCGATTGCCTTGGCGTACGCGACCAGCGATGCCTGGAAGTCCGTGCCCAGGCGCATCCATTTGCCTTTGCGCACCAGGTAGTAAGCCCCGTGCTTCTGGTACATGCACGCCGGCAAGTGCCGGTCTTTCTTGCGAGGGCGCATTCTCTACCTTCCTTATGCGAGCCGGAGTTCCGGGCCTTTCTTCGATTGAATACCACCAAGCCGGCCAATGACAACCTGGCGCAGCACCTTGGGCTTGCCGTATCCATCAACGGCGAATCCGTATTTTTCCGCCTGCAACCATTTGATCTGGGCGCCAGGCTTCGTGTAGCCGGTGAGTTCGGCCACTTCTTCAGCGGTCAGAAACATTTGATGCTCCATGCCGCGCGTGGCGGCAGAAGATGGTTATTCGGGTTTAGTGGGGAACCACTCGGTGTCGTATTCGAATTGAGTCACGCGCCGCGGCTCAATGTGTGGGATCGACTGCTTGAACTCGTGAACAGATCCGGGGCTGCCGCCGAAGTCCTTCGCCTCTCTCAAAAACACGTCTTTGTAGATCCTGAGCAGGTGGTCGGCCGCTTCTGCGAAAGCGTCCTCACGATAAAAGCCAGCGACACTGATTCCGTCATCGACCAACCAGACTGTCCGGCGCGGGCCTTGCTCGGCCTTATCGATCTTCTCGGCCATCTGCTGGCGAGCGTAACGAAGCTGGTCCAGGGAAAGCTGGCTGACCCATTCGTCGGTGCCGATTCGCAGGGTGTGCCCGTACTCGCACTTGATTTCAGGCATAACGATTCCTCGCCCGCCGTACACCGGCAGGCTGGTAGGTGGAATAGGGGTTAGGCCGTGCCGAAGAGATCGAGTTGATCAGATTCGACTGCCTGCTCTTGGAGGCGGGTGATTTCGTGTTCGATTCGAGATCGAGCGATCGCGACGTACTGCTCGTCAATCTCGCAACCGATGAACTGGAAGCCTTCGCGCATTGCGGCCTTGCCGGTGCTACCGGAGCCCATGAACGGGTCAAGGGCAATGCCGCCATTTGGAGTGACCAGGCGCAACAGATACGCCATCAGCACGGTGGGCTTGACTGTGGGGTGGTTGTTGCCACTTGTCTCTGTGGTTGCCACCTTGCGCAGGGTTGTGCCCTGTTGGAATTGTGGTCCCGGGTCCAGCAGGCCTTCGTGTCGATCCGAGCGGCTGGTTTTGGCGCAGTAGAAGAATCGAGCAGCGCTTCCGCTATCCAGACGACGTGCACCGGGCTTCATTTGAAACCCGACGACACCTTCATTCGTGCTTTCCGCGCTCGCCTCAGTTCCGCGCCCTCGCTTCATGTTTCCGTAGCAGTTTTGCCCGGCGCGTTGTGTATCGCTGGTGCTGGCGGCGGCAAGCTGTCCAGGCGCATCAGGAAACGCTGCAATGACCTCTGGGCTACCGTCGTGGATCAGGTTTGCTGGCCACCGGCCGAGATCAGAAGCCTCGGTCGTCCTCGGTAGCTTCCCCGACTTACCCCCGACGAAGTTACCGCCGCGCATATCAACAGTGGTCGGTCGGTCCCAGTTCTTCGCCAAGGCCTCGGCGTCTATGGCTCGCACGCGACACCCATCAATGTTCATGGCACCCGTGCGGTGAACTTGCACGTTTGCGGCGACCGTGCCGGCGAAGGGCTTGCGAGCAACGGTTATTGGCTCCAGCGCCGGCTTCAACGCCGTGCCCCAGCCTTCGTGTTCGCCTTCCAGGTTGTGCGACTTCGGGAAACCTGAACCGTACACCCATGCGATCATGTCGCGGATCTCGAACCCGGCGTCCTCGATGCGTGCCGCCATTCGATGCTGAGTGCGGGTTCCGGCGAAAGCCAGTAGGTGGCCACCTGGTTTGAGTACTCGAAGGCATTCGGTCCACACGTCTACCGCTGGGACATCGTAGTCCCACTTCTTCCCCATGAAGGAAAGGCCGTATGGCGGGTCCGTTACGACGCTGTCGACGCTGTTGTCGGCCATCTGCCTGAGCAGCGCGAGGCAGTCGCCGACCATGATTTGGTAGCTGCTCATCGCCGCGGCCTCTTGTAGCAGTACACGTAGGCGAACCAGGCGAGTGCGATCATGGCGTCACCTTGATGTCGACATCGTCATGAATCCACTCGATGTCGAGCAGGTCCTCTTCATCGATCTGAGCACCGCGCAAATCATCACTGGCCAGCAGTCCCTCAACGTCATCATCGGATGCATCCTCGATCACCTTGCGGAAGTTCACGACCGCTTTCCCGGTCAGCACAATTGTTTTGCTCATGGCGTTACCTTCTGGCCGAGCAGCACATCGCTGACGACCTCCCAAAGTTTGGCCGGTGACCACTGGAACCGGTCGAAGTCCGTATCGGGCTGGATGCCGAACCGGCAGGTAGAGTGGGCGCCGGCCGGGTACTCGCCGCGCTTGGCCATGATCGTGGCCACTCGACCATCACCGCCTGGCTCGGTGCGGTGATATTCGTAGGCCTGGGTGTTGTAGTCGTTGCCGGCGGTGATCCCGTAAGTACCGGCCGGCACCATGTCGGCGCGCCCGTCGGGTGTCCATGGCCGTCCGCCGCCGGCTGTTCGTGCGCCTTCATGCAGGTAAAGCACGAACTCGCCAGCGTCATGACAGACGATTTCGAACGCGTGGTTGAACTGCGTGCCAACGATCACCCGGGAAGTGAAGTTGAAGCGGTGATCGTGGATCGCCGAGTGTTCGAAGCAGGCGCGGCGCGGCAACTCCGGGTGCCAGACATGCAGCCGCTGGTTTCCCTGGAGTTGGACCTGCACAAAGCCTAGGCCGTGCAGGGTGATTTTGTCGGTCATTACGTCATCGATGATCATGAGGCCACCGCCGCGACAGAGAAGTAGAGAGCGCCCCAGAAGCAGGCGCTTACGGTCATTACTTTCAGGAGCATGGCGTCACCTGCTTGATGTTCGACTCGACCCATTTGCGCATGCGCACCCATCGCTGCTCCGGTGTCTCTGCCTGCCAGCTTCCCTCGTCGTTCATGAAAACGATTTCCGAAGCCATGGCGGGGCTGATGCCAAACGCTTCACCAACGGCTTCTCGGTCATCCGGATCGAGCGCTGCCATATCCACGCCGCGCTTTGCCCCAACCACGCCGATGGTGCAGAACTCACCTTCAGCTTCCAGGGAGTCGGCGATCAGGCGCTTGCCCGGCATGGCGTCCAGCGCATCGCGCAGCTCGATCAAGAAGGCCTGCCCGCGCTTGCCCTTGAGTGCTGACTTGACGGCGCCCCTCCAGCAGATCAGATCCCAACCACCGCAATCATCGCTGTATCCGCTGCGGCTCATGACGCGACCCTCCGTGCCCAGTGCACATGCGGACCGTCTTCCGTATCGAAGATGCCGAGCAGAAACCACTCAGGCCCTGGTGACCGAGGGTCCCAGCCAATGCAGTTCGCCTCGCCATTCCAATAGGGGTGGTCGGCCAGATCGATTTCAAGCGAGCCCCAGCTCAGTTGCAGGCCTTGTGCCTTGAGCCATGCGTGATACGGCTCGGGGTCTTCGCTGCCGTCGAACGCTGGAATACAAGGGTGATACCAGTAGCCGTTTTCGTCGCGGACAACTTCAGTAGGACCGAAGCCGGTCTTCGTGCGGTGGACTTCGCAAAGGGTGACTCGGTGAACATCCGAGTACTGCCCGCCGCCACTACTGAAGGCCATAGTGCAGCCGCACTCAGCCGGCTTGCCGTTCACAATGGTGATTTGCTCAGGCGCCTTTCCACTTTCTTCAGGCATGACCGTTCCTTTTCCGCTATAGCGGCTGACTTTGAAGGGGGAGGGAGTAAGGTTTTTGCGGGGAGGAGTACAGATGTACTCCTGCTGGCGTCAGGCAGGTTCTGCGCTGGCGGATAGCTCGCCAATGGCAAGCGTTGCAATCTCGAAAGGCTTTTCGTAAATGGCTGAGACCTTGACCACCTCGTTGAGGGCATCCACGGCGTAGGCCAGCTGTGATTCCAGCTCATCAATCCGCTGGTCCGCTTCGTTCAGGCGCAGCTGCAGGGCGTCACGCTCGGCGCGCACGGTGTCGATCAGATCGAAGTCAGGCTTCGTGCCTATCGGAGGCTTCCACTGCTGACCACCGTTGTACATGTAGCCCATGTGCTGCAAGGTCGCGATGGCAGCCTCGCTGGCCGGGCCGAGATAGTTGATTTTTGGCTCGCTCACTTTGAACCCCTTCAATTGTCCGTACCCGTGTAGGTGCGCCAAGGGACCTTGACGCCGTTGACCAGAAAGCCCCAGTCACCACGCCACTTGCTGGTGATGAACAGGGTGATGACGCCGCCGGGAGATACCTCGTCGATCCGGTGGTACTCGCCGTGCATCAGGCGGGCGGTGTCGCCGGGTTCGCGCCAGTAATCGATATCGCCGTTCCCGCTGTGTCGGCGCTGCTCCTTGTAGAAGCCGCGCAGGATGATCGTCCGCGCATTCCACGGGTGGTCATGCAGATCCCGGTCTTCGTCCGGCCGCATGATGTGGTGGATGCGAAAGGACCACGGGCACCACCAGAGCGCCGGCTTGTGCGTCTCTCGGCTGTACGGGTTGAACAGCCACCAGCGGCCCATGTACATCTCGGCGCCGTCGGCGGACATGATGTGCAGGTAAGGCGTGCGCTTGGCGCGGGCGATGAGCCAGGCGGCAATGGCCGGGCGGGCAAGCAGCTTGGCGACCAGGCGCCAGAAGAGGTTGATCATGCCGCCTCCTTCTGCTGTTCGAGACGCAACGCAGCCTGGACAGCCTCGACAACTCGGCGCAGGTACGTGAATTTGTGGTTTTCTTCGACTGCCTTACCGTCGAGCGGGTAATGCCATTCCTCGCCGAACAAGTCGGACAGCAGCGCGCTTTGATGCCAGCATTCGTTTGAGCTCTCGATGCTGCGCAGTACATCAATGTCATGCCAAAGCTCGCGCGCTTCATCTTTGCTCAGCTCGCCCAGTTCCCATTCGTGGCGCCCGGTCTGTTGCCGACGGCGTTGGACGATGCACTTCTTGGCCAGGGCGTGCAGCGCGTCGCCGCTGAAGACGGTGGGGCTGATGCCGCGATCCAAGCAATTCAGGACGTAGTCCCAGCCGCAGTCAGCGACGAACTCAGCGACGGTGCGCGGCCCCATGCCACCCCAGTAGGCGTTCCAACTGTTGTCCCAGCAGTTGATAGTGATCTTGCCCTGGGCTGTCTGGTAGTTAGGGTCAGATTCGATGGGGCAATCGCGTCGACCGAAGTCCTCGAGGAACACGGTTATCGTGTCAAGCCGCGGCGCGCCGGTGATCACCAGCTTCGTGACTGTCGAGCGCTCAACCTTCAGCGGCTCGGCCGGTTTGTTTTCTGTGGGCATGGGGCGTCCTATGCCGGGTCATGCCCGGGCGGTGGAGTGGGTTACGCCGCGAGGCGCTGGTAAAGTTCGATGATGTCGGCGGCGTTGGCCGCGACCAGTGCTTCGGCTTCGTCAGGGCAGACGCTGTTTCCGATCAGCCGGACCTGGTCCGTCTTGTTGATGTCGCGCCATTCTTCGGCACCGGTCACAGGATCAACGAACAGCCCGCGGTCGATGATGTAATCCTTGTCGAAGCCCTGCGCCGCCTTCAGCTCAGGCGGTTGCAGCATGCGCAGGGTGATGTCCACCAGCACATAGCCGCCGACCATGACCATCTCGGCCGGGTCTTTGAAATGCTCCGGCAGATACTCGTGCATGAAGGCAGCACACCGGCGGGCGCCTTCCATCTGCTCCAGGGTGAGCGTGTCTGGAACCTGCACCACCTCAACCAGTGCCACTCGGTCTTTCGTTGGCAGCGTGTGCATTGGCTCGGTGAGCGAGATGCCGTCCTTTTCGTTGCCGTAGTACTTCACCAGGTAGGCGTTGACCAGTCGCTGATTGGCGCCGGATTGGCAGATGGTGGAGATGGGGTCATAGGCCGAACGGCCATCGCCTTTGTAGTAGCCGCCATTCGCCTGTTCGAAGAACGCTGCCGATACCGCATGGTGCCCGGTGCTGGTAGCCACCACGTTGAGCGGCTCTGTTACCTCAGCTCCGACCGATCCTTTTCGCAGCGTCACCATGTTCGCCGCGGCCAACGCGAAGTGCCCGCCCTTGACCTGGGCAACTTGCGTGCGCAACGGTTCGACCGCGCTGAAGTTACGCTGCGCTGAGCCGTTGGCGCACTCGGTGAGGAATGGCGCTGCTACTGGCTGCACCAGTGCGTGATGAGTACCACCGGCGCTGATGGTTGATAAGGCGTCGTCCACGCCGTGGGTGCTGGTGTGTGATTCCGAAGTACCGCGCATCGGGACAATGAACGGCTTCGTGCTGGTCAGTACATGTCGCCAGCAGCCTTTGGCTACGCGGCGCATTGTGTTCACTGCCATCGGTCGTTCACGGAAGATCGTGCGGCCGAGGTTGCTCCAGTCGATGCACTCCGCGGCGGTGCGCCAAGGTTTTTGTTTGGCGGTCGGCGCCTTGTGGCGTTTCGGCGCTGGCCAGACGATTGACTGGCCATCGCTGCGTGCTATCAGGTACAGGCGCTTCCTGATGGTCGGGGTGCCGGCGTTGGCCGCAATGCGCTCGCGCCACTCGACGTTGTAGCCGAGGCCTCGAACCAGCGCCTCCATCGGCACGAACTCGCCAATGGCCTGCATGATCTCCGGCATGTCCGGGTGATCGGCAGCAAGCCCCGCGCTGATCGCTGAGATAAAAGCTCTGAAAGTGCGCCCGCGCTCGGCCTTGATTGGCTGACCTTCGTCGTCGATTGGCCCCCAGTCGCAGAACTCTTCGACGTTCTCCAAGAAAAGTAGTCGCGACTTGGTGATGAACAGCCAACGAATCACCACCCATGCCAGCCCGCGAACGCCTCGGTCACGCGGCGCCCCGCCTTTCGCCTTGCTGTGATGGCGGCAATCAGGTGATGCCCAGATGATCGCCACTGGTTGGCCGCCGGTTGCTTCCCGAGGATCGACTTCGTACACATCCGCAACGTAGTGAGCTGTTGATGGGTGGTTGGCACGGTGCACGGCCAGGGCGATCGGGTTGTGGTTTACCGCGACATCCGGCTCCCGGTACGCCCGGGCTATGCCGGTGCTGGCACCGCCGCCACCGGCGAACAGGTCCACCACCAGTTCTTTTTCGAACGGCAGGCCCATGCTTGGCTGGCCATGGATGAACTGGGGTAATTTCTGTTGTGCGGACATAGTTGGTCCTCGCCGGGCTATAGTGGCCTGATCATCAAAGGGGGATGGCACATGCGAATAAAATTGGCTGTTGCGGGTGGCTTGATTTTTTGTCTAGCGATTGGTGTGGGGTTGTGGTTGCTTTTTGTGCCCAAGCTTTCAGGCACTGAATTTGTTGCGTTCGTAGTTGCGTTCACAATAATCGGCGGGATAGTTGCTTTCGCGCCAGAAGTTCAGGAGTTCTCAATTGCTGGCAACGTTGTTAAGTTGAGAGAAGTTAAAAACGAAGCATTAAAATCGATTGAGATCCTGAAAAAATCTCAAGCTGAATTATTAAGATTGATGCTGTTCACCAAGCCACTGGTTAGCAGAGGTGAGCCTCTAGAAGAAGGATACTTGGCTATCGATAGAAATTTCTGGGATGTCGTTGCTGAGGCTAAAAGGATTGGCGCAGTTGAAGCCCTTAAGCCTGACCTACTTAAATGTATCGACGTAATGCTTCCTGAATTATACTCGGTCGCAATAGGTATGAATGGCCCTTGGCGTGAGGGCTTTTGGGTGCATAAGAACTTTGCTGATGTAGCTGCAGATATTCTTAATCCACATATGCTCTCCGAGACTTCAAAAGCCCGCGGGCAACAAGACGAGTCAATTTACAATAAGTTCGCAAGAGCTCGGGTTGCGGAGATGAAAGATTTGTACGTATTAAAGGATGACTTATCCAAATAAGTGTTCATCTCTCTAGTGTCAACTTTCTATACCGGTTCTGGCGAACTCCTTTAGCTGTCGTGACTGCTTTTCCGTAACCACGATTTCAGGTCGCGACATGTTTGCGAATTGACCGGACTCATAGGCCGTTGCGCCGGCGAGGTTGATCAGGAAGGTAGAGACCGTCTCTTGCCATTCCTCGAAATCGTGCCGCTCGCCCAGCACATCAAGTGCATCAGCGAGCGCTTTCGACACAATCAGCGTGCGCTTCTCGGCGCCGATCCGATCCAGCAGGGCTTTCTCCTTGGCGCGCTTGTCCTTCTGCAGCTCTGCATTGCTCTTGGCCATGGCCTGCCTCTTCAATTCCGTGGGCCGGTAGATCCAGCCATGTCTGTCGTCGGCGCTGGCGCACCTGGTTGCTGAGCCGCTTCATGAAGTGAACTTGAATCCGTTTTCGCGAGCGATGAGGCGGGCGCGCTTGGCTTCCATGCCGCATTCTTTCGCTGCCTTGGCGATTGGCGTTCCAGCCTCGGCCAGCTCCTTCAGCCTGGGCGCGATCTTGTCCCGCTCGGCGCGCAGCTTGTTGCCGTGGGTGGTGGTACCGAAAGCCGGGGCATCGGCACTGACGCCCCGGGCGATCTGCTGCACGGTCTTGCCGGAGCCGAAGAACTGTTCCAGCTTCTGGTTCAGGCCCTCGATGATCGAGTCTCGCGGGTTGGGCATTGGTACGCCGATCATTTGTCCCACCCATCGATGTTCACCTTCGCACCGTCTGCTCGCGCTTCCAGCACCTGCGCCAGGTTGATCGCCGCCTTCCAACTGAAGCGGAACCCCTTCACTTTGCCGGTGGCCCGCTCGATGACGTGATAGGCGTTATCGCCCTTGGTGACGACCTGGAAGCGAACGGCGCTAACCGGTGCCTCTTTGCCGATCATTGAATAGAACTCGGCAGTGTCCGCTGTTGCGCGGATGTGCAGGGCAATGTTGCCTTCGACGCGCGCTTGCATGGATGGATGCATTTGCATGGCTGATCCCTCGGTGTGGGGTTGCGTGTATTCGTCAGAACTCGGCCGGTCTGCTGGTTGCCGTTGGGCGCAGGGGAGAGTGCTCACGAATAAACGCTGGGCAAAAGAAAGGCCCGTGGACGTTCGGGCCTTTCACAGATGCAGCAATCGTTGGGCTCTGGTCTATTTCATGATGGTCATCCTCCAATGCGCGCCGTTGGCATCTGGCGGGCGCTCGCCGGTCTCTGGTTTGTTGCATGCAGGTGGCCGGTATAAGCCGGGGTTTCGTCCGCATCCCGCTGCACCCTGTCGCCAAGGTGCAGCAGTGATGCTCATTCAGCCTGGAGCGCTTCGATGGCCTGCCGGTATTCGGCGGCGTTGGTGCGATTGTTTGCCGCGTCTTCGTGCTGGCCCTCGCGATCCTGAATCGCTGCGTTGTTCTCGCAGTTGGAGGCGTGGATTTCGAGCTGGGCTATTGCTGCTGAGTGCTTCATGGATCGTTCCTCTCGGTCGTTTTCCCAATGCACCCGGCAAGCCAGGTGCATCAGTGAAACTGTCCGTCCTATTGCCGCCGGAGGGGCGGGGCGCATTGCTTGCCGGGTCATTCACACGGTTTTGGCGTTTCGCCATCGGGCAGCCGTACAAGGTTTTCCCTGTCGTTGGCAGGCTTTCGGGCCTGTCTGCTCGCCGGTCGCCGGTAGAGGCAATGCGGTCTGTTGTTTGTTGCGCTGACTGTTAAAGAGCGGTGGTGCTGCGCAGTGTCTGTGTTCGCTGCGATGGATGTAATTTAGAAAACTAAACAAAAACCGTCAACACTTATTTTAAGAAAACTTAACAAGGCTGTGAAATTCCGTCTCTGCCAAATTGGAAAAGATCAAGGCTTACGATTTAAAAAATGCTGGCGTATGCTCCGTAATAACTGGATATGCATACAGCATTAGGAGGCGGACATGGCGAAGGCAAAGAAGACAGAAAAGCCGGCAGTGCGGCATGAAGTGAGCGGAATTGAGCGCCTCGGCCTGCGCGTATCGTCGATGATCAATCACCCGGTAGCGCAGATTCAGCGCTGGGTGACGATCCATCGCCTGGACACTGATGGGGATCGGGAGTGGGAGGAGGTGATGGGGCTGCTAAGCGAGACGGATGGCATAGACATGACGTTCAACGACGATGAGTCGGTGACGCTGAAGTGGGAGGCAAGTGCCGAAGAAGATCGGCCGGTTGAGACTGCGGAGCAGGTTGAGGAGCCCGCGCCTTTTTGATTACCCGTAAAAAAGCCCGCTCAATGGCGGGCTTAGCTCAAGCTTCAGTGATGAAGAGCCTGTGCAGTTCGCCGTCTTTAAACACTGGTCGTGCTCTCACCTTTAATGGGTCATGGCGATTTAGGGCTCGGGTGTAAGGGTTGTTTGGCTGAGTCAGAGCGACATCGTTAATCTTTCCATGATATGTGCCAGCGTATCCTTCGATCTCGACTCGGCACACCCCGCTATCTACGCTAAGAGAATAAATTCTAGTCACCACGTAGTCACCCGGATCTCCAACAACAACGTCCCCGTCTGACCGGATCGCAAGTGCTTCAGGCTCGGAAATCACTACAGGATGCTCGGAGTCGGAAAATTGCGTTATCTGGTTACAGCTCTTGCCGACCGGGGCGAGCGCCGCTCTCATAGGCGATTTCGCAGCTTCAATCAGCCCAGGAATCGAGACCATCATTTTCTCGTGAAGACTGGCAAGATTGTCATTCGCCTTTATCAACCCATTGGCCAAAAGTGTATTCAGCTCAGAAGACGACTTCGCCT
This sequence comes from Pseudomonas sp. GW823-FHT02C02, assembly GCF_058797635.1. NCBI lineage: Bacteria > Pseudomonadati > Pseudomonadota > Gammaproteobacteria > Pseudomonadales > Pseudomonadaceae > Pseudomonas > Pseudomonas sp. GW823-FHT02C02. Next base: position 389,162 of record NZ_JBXAJV010000005.1, read on the forward strand.
GTTCCTTGATGACGTCGACCAATTCTTTCACGTTAGATGTCCCCGACAGCGCTTCTTTGATGTGTCCCATCACCTTCGCCACCAGCCAGTCGAAAGCCTTTTTATAGACGTCGTTAAATGCTGGGTATTGATGAGTAAGTGCTGTAAGTATAACCAGTGTTGAGTCGAATGAACCCTCCCTTGGAGGTGCCGAAAAGCACCGTAGGTCAGATTGTTTTTTTCCAGAAAGGACTTCGCCGTGAAGACAGTAATGACTGACTAGCCGATACAGGCGCCCGGACCCGTCAACTGATCGAGCGTACTGAGCAGAGTCAAGCAGGTGCCTGTCTGCGTCTCCCCCGTCATACTTGACATCCATGTGTCCGGCTACACCGGTCATCGCATCCCATTTCATCTTTTCTTCCTTGAGGCGCCAGGTTCTAGACCTTGGATTATTGGGGGCGGGGTTAGTTTGGGCAGCAATTCGGCCAGGGGCAACTAAACAAGGTGCGCGTTCCACACCAGCAGCACCCGGGCCTGGATGTGCGTGTCTTCCGCCCTGATTGTTTGCGGTGGATGTCGCGGGTTGTCAGAGAGCATCGTGATCTGCTCGTCGCCTAGCCACTGGAGCCGCTTGATATAGAGGTGGCCGTCCCAAGAGAACATGTAGATCCCATCCCCTGAGAACTCGCGAACGCTCACGTCTACCAAGAGCGGGTCGCGGTGCTTGATCGTGGGCGCCATCGATTGGCCCCAGCCCGTCACCATCTTCAGGTGGAAATGCTCTTTGAACTCAACACCCATCTCGCGCAGGTGCTGGGGACTAACGCGCACGTCCTGAAACATCTCAGGGTAGTCGTGCGGGATCTGTCCACCGCCCATGGCAGCGCGCACGTCGTAGTGGGCGATCCACACTTCATCGCCAACAGCGCCCGGGCGGTAATAGTCGAGATCTATTACACCACCGCCATCGTCGGCCTCAGCTGCCGCAAGCAAACGTTGACGCGCAGCCTCGGGTAGAGACTTCCCTTGTTTTGCGAGCATCTGTTTGACCATGTCAGCGGCAGATGCGCCTGTATCCAATCGGCTTTCGGACGAGGAAACGCCTGGCGAACCGGTTCCTTCCGATAGCCAGTCAGGCGAGCAATCAAGTGCGCGTGCCAGGGAAAGCAAGTTTTTACCCTTTGCACCGTTTGTTCCGCTCACCCAAAAGCTGACCGTGGCCTTTGACACGCCAGTCAGCTTGCTGATGTCTGTAGCGCTGAGGTTCAGCTCCCTCATGCGCGCGGTCACGCGATCTTTGAATTCCATATTTAGGATTCTAAACATTTCATTGTTTAGATAACTTGCCTTGTATTGTTAAGAACTCTAAACTCGACGAAGACAATGGAGACAAACCCATGACCTACGACGAAGCCCTGAAACATTTTCGCACCGGCCGCGCTATCGGGGACGCCCTTCGCGTGACTGGTAGCCGGGTATCGCAATGCCGTACAGCGGGCGGGTTTTCTTACCCAATGCAGTGCGTTCTGGAGAAAGAGTCAGGCGGCGCGCTGGTTGCTCGGCGCGAAGACGATCCGGCCCAAGCGCTCAACGACACGGCCGCCTAACTCGCTGAACAAATGATCGCTCAAGCCCTGCAAGGGCTCCACGGAAACAAATTTGAGGTTTTACGAATGGAAGATTTCTTGAGGGCTTGCCACACCACCGTCAAGGAAAGCGGGGCAGAGGAACTGGCGGGGAAAATGTGCATGGCGCACGTGAGCCTGCTTCAGCGCTCGAATCCGGACAACGCCGCGCATCACCTGACCATTGAGCATTTGTTCGGCGTGCTGCTTCACACCCAAGACATGCGCCCGTTGATCGCGCTCGCCGACCAATTCGGTTTCGACCTGGTGGCTCGCGAGAAGCCAGTCGCTAAGCCGCTGATGGTCGCGCTGGGTCATCTCTCCGCTGAGTGCGGCGACGTGGGTCGATTGATTTTCGATGCCGCCGCTGACAACCACATCAGCCAGCACGAAAAAGCCCAGGGCGAGAAAGCAATCCTAGAAGCGATTGACGCGCTGCAGGTCATGCGCGAATCGCTGAAGGCTGCCTGAACGGCAGGCACAAAAAAGCCGGGCTGCAACCCGGCTCTTTCAAAACGATAAAACACTTGAGGGGCCATTATGAACACGATCGTCGCTCCAAGCAATACGGTCACCATGTCGAGTCGAGAGATCGCCGATCTCACCGGCAAGCAACATCAGCACGTCATGCGCGACACGAAGCGCATGCTTGGCGACCTCGGTTTCGATGCGTCCACTTTTGGACGCATCTATCACGATGGTCTGAACCGTCAGCAAACCGAGTACGTGCTCGGGCAGGACCTGGTCATTACGTTGCTTTCCGGGTACAGCGCGCCGCTTCGATACCGTGTCGTGACACGTTTGCACGAACTCGAAAACGTGTCACGACAGGTTGTCACGATCCCACAAACTCTTCCTGAAGCTCTGCGGTTCGCCGCCTTGCAAGCCGAAGAGAATCTCCAGCTTCAGCAGGTCATCGCCAAGCAGGCCCCGAAAGTCGAAGCGCTCCAGCGCTTGGCCAAATCCCACGGCGACGTCTGCATCACCACTGCTGCCCAGCTTCTTGGCATTCGCCCAACTAATCTTTTCGCCTGGCTGAACCAGAACCGCTGGATTCATCGCCGTACCGCTCATTCGAGCTGGGTCGCGTACCAGCCGCGCCTGAACACCGGCTGGCTCAAGCACAAGCTGGTCAAGGTCGGCGGTGGGGAAGGGCAGGACATCAAGGTAGTCGAGCAAGTGATGGTGACCCGTTCGGGCATCGTCACGCTGGCTGAACAACTTCAAGGAATCACGCTGTGAGCGTTCAAGCAATGTCCTGGGCGCTCTCTCTGCCCATCCAATCCCTGAAAGACTCGAGCGCGCGTCACGTGCTGCTGTGCTTGGCCAACTACGCCGGTTCGAACGGTGCCGGGGCATTCCCGTCTGCTTCGACCCTGGCTCAAGACACCGGCCTGTCCGAGCGCACCGTGCGTTACAAGCTGGATGACTTGGAGAAGTCCGGACTGATCCAGAAGGGCAATCAGGCTATCGCCGCTGTGCACATTGACCGTCATGACCGCCGCCCAGTTGTTTACGACCTTCAACTATCGCGGGGTGCAAATCCTGCACCCCGTACAAAACGGGGTGCAGATGACGCAACGGGGTGCAACTCACAACAGAACGGGGTGCAGCCTGGAACAGAACGGGGTGCAGAGGCTGCACCCAATACATCAATTAACCATCAAGGAACCGAAGAGCAGCAGCAGCGCGAGATTGCTGACGTGATTGCTGGGCAGGATCAGGCCGCCATCGAGGAGCTAGATCACCGCCAACGCTTCGCCATGTTCGCCGAGTGGGCGTTTCCGGAAAGCTACATGACGACGCAGCTGAAGATCGCTTGCCTCCCGGCAGACTCGATCACTGATGAACTGCTCGCAGGTTTCAAAGGTTTCTTCGTCGCCAAGTCATCGACCGTCGATACCGCTGCTGGCTGGTGCTACCGACTGGCCAACTGGATCAAGCGTGATCGCGTCAAGACTGCCGGTTCCGCTTCTGCTGATGGCCCAGATGAGTTTGACGACGAAGACACCCAATGGATGAATGGGGGTTCGAAATGAGAACTGTCTCCATGGTAGCGGCCCAGGCCATGACCAAGGTTCACCACGGTGATTTCATCGAAACGGACACCGAGTTGTTGGTTCAGGCCCAGAAGAATCAGGCCCACGAAACGGGCAAAGTGATCAACCAATTGTTTCGCCAACTGCGTTCAATCCGGACCGCGTGGCATCAAGCATGGCCCGATGCCAAGGCCTACAAGGAATCGAAAGCGACCTGGTTGCAGGCATTCATCGAGAACGGCATCTGCACCCAGGAGCAGATCGATATCGGTCTGATCCGTTGCCGCGCCGAGCCTTCCGACTTCATCCCGAGCGTGGGCAAATTCATTCAAGGCTGCGTGCCTGCGCCGGAGATGCTCAACCCGCCGTTGCCGAGCGTGGAAGCGGCGTACAAGCAGGCCCTTCGCAACTGTCACCCAACGATGCATGGTGTTGCGAAATGGTTTCACCCGGCCGTCTACCACGCGACCGCCGCCGCCGGGTTCAACAGCCTGCCACTGCTCAGTCGGGAACTTGGCCTGATCAGTTTCGAGAAGCGTTATCTGGAACAGGTCCGCAAGGTCTGGATGGGCGAGCAACTCGGCCCGGTTCCGGTAGCGGAGTTGGCCGGCCCGGCGCCGGAACGCACCCCTGAAGTTGGTAATCAAGCACTGGCCGAACTTCGTGCAATGCGTGCGCGAGGTGTTGCCCGTGGCTGATTCCCGCCTTGCGCCGACCAACCCTGCTGATTACCGCTTTGCCGTGCACTGTTGCGGATACAAGTGGGAGCTGACCGATAAGCCCGACCGCGCAGTCGCGCTGTTCGAGCATTCATCGGCAGCGTTGAAATTCGGCCAAACGATGTGGCCGTCCACCTACGAAGTTATCGACGTCGTCACGGGGGAGCGGGTATGCGCGTGACCTCGAAGAAACTCCGCGCCTCGGCCAATGGCCAGGACTGCACTGTCCGCACGCCAGGCGCTTGCAACTTCGACCCGGCCACGACGGTGCTCGCTCACCTGCCATGCGGCCAAAAAGGCATGGGCATGAAGGGCTTCGACACTGTCGCCGTTTACGCGTGCAGCGGGTGCCACGACGTCATCGACGGCCGCGCCGCCGGCGATATCGATTGGCAGGACATGCCGCGCGCCATCGCCGAAACACATGAGGCCCTGATCCGGGCCGGAATACTGACCGTGAAGGGGGCTGCATGATCGACCCAATGACTTTGCTCGTCCTGATGATTCTTGCCTGCTGGGTACTCCGCGAGTTGTGCGGTGTTATTGATCGCCGGCAACGCCGGGCGCGGGGTGACCGCCGATGAAAGCCTTCACCCCAAAGCTGTTCAAGCAGGCAGCCCCGCGCGCCAAGTCCGTCGACCGCGAAGGCCTTGAGCAGGCTGCACTCATGGCCGAACTCCGTGCCCGCATGCCGGCCGTTGCTGACCTGATCTATCACGTTCCGAATGGCGGGCACCGGCACAAGGCCGTGGCGGCGAAACTGAAGCAGCAGGGGGTGGTGGCCGGTATTCCTGATCTGGTGCTGACCATGGCGCGCGGTGGCTACTTCGGCCTGTACATCGAGTTCAAGGCCACGCCGCCGAACGATGCCGCCATCTCGACCAGCCAGCACGAGCGCATTCGCAAACTAAACGAGCAGGGCTATTTGGCGGTGGTGTGCCGTGGACACTTCGACGCAATGGAGCAGATCCGAGCCTACCTGCGACTCGCACCGACAGTGGTGGCCGCATGAGCCATAACTTCAAGCCGGGCGACCCAGCGCTAACGTTGGTCAATGATCGCGACCTTCCGGCGATGTCTGAAGTAGTGCTTCTATCCCGGTTCGAGAAGGGGGAGTACATCGGATTCGCTTTCCATGCGCCAACGGCTGGCTGGTTCGTGCGTCATGCGGCGGCGATCGATCCTCTGCCGTTCGGAGAGGCGGAGCTGATGCCTCTGCGCGGCGACTTCGCTCCAGAGCAGCAGAAGTCTCGCGAGGTGATCGCATGACCACCGCCGCCGTGAAGATCACCGACGCCGAAATAAAACGGCAGGCCGCCGGCACCGTGCGCGACCTGCGTGACATCGAGAACCGTGGCCTGTACCTGCGTTTTGCCAAGGATCGGGCCCGGGCGTCGTGGTACCTGGTGCTAAAGGGGAAATGGAACCTCGTCGGCAACTTCCCTGACCTCAATACCAAGCAGGTGGTCGCGGCGCTGCCGGCGATTCGCCTTCGCCTCGATGCCGGCGCCGGCTCCAACCTGTCGAAGTGGGTCACTACTGGCGAGCTGCTGGATTGGTACGCCGACCGGATGGCCCGCGACCGTAGCCTCTCGAGCAAGCGCAAAAAGACCGGTGCTTCACTGATCAAGTGCCACCTCAAGCCACTGTTGGGTGGCGTGCCGTTGGCGTCCATCGACAAGGCTACACTCGACGACCAGTTCATGTGGCCGGCGCAGGAAACCATCGGCATCGATTACGTGCGCTCGGCGTTCCAGTTGCTGGCCCTGGCATTCCGTCAGGCGTTCAAGCTTCGGCTGATCGCGGTCAGCCCGATGAAGGACGTCAAGTTCAGCGACTTCTCCAAGGCCAAGGTGGGCGTGAAGCCTTCACGGCTTCGGGTGACCCAGCTTCAGGACCTAATAGCCCTGCTGCGTGATGCCATGGCCAGCGCGCCGGCTGACGCCATGCTCGCCCTAATGATGCTGTGCCACGGCACCCGCATTGGCGAGACCCGGCAAGCCCAGTGGTCGCACATCAGCCTGGCTGAGCGGGAGTGGTTCATCCCGGCCAAGAACACCAAGACCGGTGTCGAGCACCATTTGCCGCTGACTGACCAGGTGCGCCAGATGCTGGTGGCGTATCGCGAAACCCAGTGGGCGAACGGCTATGACGGTCAGTTCCTGTTCCCCTCTCGCAACGGCAAGGCGCTCAGCGAAGGCCAAGCCTGCGCCGTGTTCACCCGGTTAGGGCAGGGCGAGTGGACCAGTCACGACCTGCGCAAGGTGGCCCGCACCGGTTGGGCGGATATCGGTGTCGACCACCTGATCGGTGAACTGCTGATCAACCATGCCATGGGCCACAACGTGAAGGTGTACATCCAATCGGACGTGATGGCTCGCAAGCGTGAGGCGCTGGAACGATGGTGTGCGTATCTAGATGCGAAGGGCTTCAAGCGTATTCACGCGTTGACCGGCTTTAGAACGGGAGATTCTGGTAATGCCCCAGAAGCCACGCAACACAAGGCCTGCGAGGCCCTTCAAGAATCAACCATAGGCGAGGTTTAAAAATGATGAAAAAGCAGCATGGCCCCGCCCTTGTGCGCAGTTTGATACCGATGACCGAGTGCCCATCGTGTGCCGGGAAGGGGTTGATCAAGGGTCTGCTTCATGAGCTCGATTGCATCGGCTGTCATTCATCCGGCTTCGTTCATGCCCAGACCCTGGAGCCGCTGTTGATCGAAGACTTGGTGGTCCAGCTTGGTCGGATGGTTCGCCGGGAGCGGAACCAGCTGAGCAGCACGCCGGGCGTTGGTGGAGCCCAGGGCCAATACGAACAGAGCAACCGCCGCGGTGCCGGCGGATCGAACTACACAGGGGATTGAGCGATGGGCATCTATAAAGACGTGATGGGCACCCTGGTACGCGTACTGGCCGCCGACAACATCGACAACAGCACCAAGCAGTCATGGCAGAAGCTGATCGATGCCGACCTTCGACAGGGCGGTACCGGCAGCTCCATCTCCGTGCGTGACAAGTTCGATTACGACTGCTGCCTGCATGCGCTGCTGCACAAACACCTGGCCCCTGCTCAGTGGGACGTATTGGTCGCCAAGTACTCGACTCACAAAGGCAACAAGGTCGCTTCAATCGGCCGCCTCATCAGCCGGATTCAATCGCCAGCGCCGCAGCTGTTCATCTATAAGGCGGTGACGGCCTGGGCGATCCCAAAGCTGAAGGGTGTTCAGGTTGCGCCGCGCGGAGGTCGGGAAGTGGTGTCCCGCAGCCTTCGGGAAGACCTGGAGCACAATGCAGTCGGCAAGATGATCGCTTCTGGCTGGAAGACTGAGGTGAAGGTCGAGCGCGGCCAGTACGTGAAGAGATCAACCGACATGATCGTGCTGCCGGCCGACTTCTACGACATGAACACTTGGGATCTTGAGGGCAAGCCAGAGTCGACTCGCCGCCGCTGGAAGACGGGCATTGCGCGCTGCCTTGAGCGCCTCGAAGAGCAGGCAGTGGTGCATGCGACCGAGATATTCGATCGGGAGGAAATCTTCATTGATGCCGCTTGACTGTAGTGGCGCTTTGATCGTAAATTAACCCCATCATGTCGATCTTGCGCGTTATGAGAGACGACACATTAAGCCCAGCCCACCGCTGGGCTTTTTGCTTTATGCAGATGAGTGCGCAGGCTGATGCGCAGAGAGCGGGATCAGCTTTGATGGTGGACCGACAGACCAACGCGTAGACAAGGCAAGCCGGAGACCAGCACCGGCCATCTGCACCAATTTCAAGCCTCGGCAATTGCCGGGGCTTTTTCGTTTTCGGCTCCACCACACCCACCGCTCCGAGCTGGGAGTGCTGCTGGGGCCGAATCTATTGCGTTCCCTTGGCCGCCACCTGTCGGCCCTTTTTATTCTCTGGTGCTGCCCATGACTGAAGTGTCGCGCATTGCTGACAGCACGGTATTCAAGGTCGTGGTGCCTGTGCTGCAAACCATCCTGTCTGGTGCTGCCATTGGCGCCTTTATGTACGTGACCGGGTCGCTGACCTCGATTCAGGCGACGCTGAGCAACTACCAGACAAGCCAAGCACTACTGACCCAGCGTATCGACTCGCTGGAGCGCTCCAGGGATTCCACGGACAAGTTCGTCGACACCCTGCGCACGACGGCCATGCGCCAAGAAATGCAGCAAGCTCAATTCGTCGAGAGCCTCAAAGGGCTCGCACAGATGGGTAGGCCACCAAAATGAAGCGCCTGTTGATCGTCCTCATGCTGCTCACCGGTTGCGCGCAGAAAGAAACGATCCAGGAGCCGCCTCAGGCTCACCGCACAACCGTCTACCGCTACACGAATGAATCCTGCGAACCAGCAGAACCCGACAACGAACAACTGCGCCAGGCACTGAAGAGTCGCGACCAATGGAAGCGATACGCCGAGCGGCTTGAAAAACTACCTGGAGCAAAGATCAAATGAAACTCATCGACAACTGGAAGCAAGCTCTGAGCATGACCAGCGTTCAGGCCGGCGGCGCCATTGCTGCATTGGGTGTGGCTGAGCAGCTGATGCCATCACTACAGGCCGTGCTGCCTCCGATGGCTTACGGCGTCCTCGGCTTGCTGGTGATGATCGCTCGGGTGATCTTGCAGCCGAAGCTGACCAAGTAACTGAATCCGCGACACGTTTCGCGAGCAATCAAATTGTGTCGCGACACTGGAGAGAGCCATGAAATTTCGCAAGAAGCCGGTAGTTATCGAGGCGATCACGTTTGAAGAGCTGGTCGCGCACGGAGTAGCCAATGGCGGAAACATCGTCAACGGGATGCCGTGGTCCTTCCAGTACAAGGGGCACGGAGTAACGCACGAAAACGACAACTGCTACCTGATCCCGACTCTGGAAGGCGTGTTTCGGTTTGATCGGGGCGACATGCTGATCACCGGCGTCCAGGGCGAGATCTACCCTTGCAAGCCGGATATCTTCGCGATGACCTACGAAACGGCAGAGTGACCAAGAAGAACTGGTCAGTCACAACCCCAGGCTACAAGCCATTCCCAATGCTGACCCTCGATCGGGCGCTCAGTCACGCTGAGGCACTGGCCTGGGCTCGGTCGATCTGGCCGCTATGCACAGTCGAATGATGTCAGGAGGCTGGTGATGACCAGGCTTGAAAGCTTTCACCACTATAACGATGGCCGAGGCAAGCGCCGGGTCTACGTCAATGGAAATGAGATCGATCGCGTCGTCTGGTGTGACACCTCGATGGGCATTGCCGTGTTCTCACCTTATCCATTCCGACTCAACGGTAAGCGTGACGGGGTCTACACCCGCCGACTGCGCGGTGTTGTGACTGTTGAAAGGGTTGATTGATGGCCTGCGGTGGATGCGCTGACCGACGCGAATGGATCAAGAAGTGGAGCAAGGTTGCATATGAGCGAGCATCTCAGTTGCTTGGAAAGCCTGCTGACCCAGGTGCTGGCCGAGCAAAAGCAGCAGACGGTGATCCTCAACAGGATGGCCGAGCAGCAACTGCTACTGATCCAGGCCCTGGCTGATGATGGTGATGAAGATCCTGATGCGATGCCGTCGACCTACATGGATGGCACACCATGCCGCTGAGACCGCAGAAGCCGTGCAATGCCCAGGGCTGCAACGTCCTGACTCGCAACCCTCGATACTGTGAGGCTCATGCGGATGTGGGCAAGCAGTTCGAGGTGAAGCAGCGAGAGAAGCAGCGAGAGACCAGCAGTCAGCGTGGCTACAGCTACAAGTGGCAGCAGGCCCGCAAGTCCTACCTGGCCAAGCACCCGCTGTGCGCTGAGTGCGAGCGTCAGGGCTTGGTAGTGGTTGCCACTGACCTCGACCACATCATCCCGCACAAAGGCGACAAGGATGCGTTCTGGGTCAGGTCCAACTGGCAAGGCCTGTGCCGCCCATGCCACAGCCGCAAGACAGCGGCCGAGGACGGCGGATGGGGCAACGCGGTGCGGCAGGGCGCGGAAAACCCGGGCAAATGATCGAAATGAGAACGAATCGCACGGATTTTGACCAAAAATGGTCGAAAATGACCGAAATGAGAGGAATTCTCGTTCAGGGGGGGGGAGGGTCGAAAGTCTGGGCCTTTTGGCTCCTAGACCGCGCCCTCAATCGTTTTCTTACACCCGCGAAATTAAAAATTCAGGAGTTGCGCGATGGGAGGCACCGCCACGGTCGCCGGCCGTGGTCGCAAACCCAAGCCAACGGCCAAGAAAGCATTGGCTGGAAACCCTGGCAAGCGTGCGCTGAACACCGCCGAGCCTCAGTTTTCCAAGATCACCCAGATAGACCCGCCCGAGTGGTTCAGCCCTCGGGCCGCCACCATGTGGAACATGATTGTTCCCGAGCTACTGCGCGAAAACGTAGTCGCAATCACGGATCTACATAACGTCGAAGCTTTCTGCACCGCATATGACAACTGGCGAATGGCTCAGGAGTCGATCACGGCGCACGGCATTGTCGTGTCCGGTGCCACTGGCGGGCCGATGAAGAATCCTGCGTTGACCGCGGCGAACGAGACGATGCGCCAGATGGTGACGTTCGGGTCGATGCTGGGTCTGGATCCGGCCAGCCGCACGCGCCTGATAGGTGGCAATAAGGAGAAAGAAACCAACGAATTCGCCAAACTACTGAGTAGCTGATGACCAAATCTGCCCACCCTAACGTCGACAAGGCGACGGCGTGGGGTCGGTCATTGCTTCGTGGAAAGGTCCCGGCTTGCCGTTACATCCACCAGGCGGTGCAGCGCCACTTCGACGACCTGGCCGCGAGTCGAAAGCGCGGGTTCCGTTTCAAGTTTGACCCGAGCAAGGCGGAGAAGAAGCTCAAGCTGATGCAGCTCCTGCCACATACAAAGGGCGAGTGGGCATTCAAGCGTCAGCTGATCAGCCTGGAACCTTGGCAATTATTCGGCCTGGCCGTCACGTTTGGTTGGGTCAAAAAGAAAGGTGGTCACCGCCGCTTCCGTGAAAGCTACTGGGAAGTGCCTCGAAAGAACGGCAAATCGGTTGTCGCGGGCGGCGTGGGCATCAGCATGTTCGTCGCCGACGGCGAGTTCGGTGCCGAAGTGTATGCCGGTGCGACCACCGAGAAGCAGGCGTGGGAGGTTTTCCGTCCCGCCAAGCTCATGGTCAGCAAGTCACCGATGCTGATTCAGGCTGCGGGCATCGAGGTCAACGCCTCGAACATGAACATCCCGTCCGACTTCAGCCGCTTCGAACCACTTATTGGCAACCCAGGCGACGGCGCATCACCCAGCTGCGCGATCGTCGACGAATACCACGAACACCCAACGTCGGCCCAGTACGACACCATGCTCACCGGTATGGGCGCACGCCGGCAACCGCTGATGTTCATCATCACCACCGCCGGTGCCGATATCGAAGGGCCTTGCTACGACAAGCGCCGGCAGGTCGTGGAGATGCTGGCCGGTACCGTACCTGACGAAGAATTGTTCGGCTGGATCTGGACGCTCGACGAGGGCGACGATTGGACCGATCCGAAGATGCTGGCCAAGGCCAACCCCAACCACGGGGTTTCGGTGTTCCAAGAGTATCTGGAGAGCCAGCAGGCCAGGGCAATACGTTCTGCGCGGTTCGCAAACACCTTCAAAACTAAGCACCTAAACCTCTGGGTGAGTGCAAAGTCTGGCTTTTTCAACATGGAAGACTGGAGATCTTGCGAAGACACCACTCTCACGCTCGAGCAGTTCGAGGGGCAGGAGTGGATTGCAGGCTTCGACTTGGCGCGCAAGCTGGATATGAACTCAAGGGCGCGCCTGTTTTGGCGTGTCATCGATGGCAAGACCCATTACTACAGCGTGGCCCCGAAGTTCTGGGTGCCCTATGACACCGCGTACGACAGCGACAACAAGCGCATGTCAGAACGATTCCAAGCGTGGATCAACTCCAAGCACCTGGAGATAACCGATGGCGCCGAGATCGATTACCGCGAAATCTTCGAAGACACCAAGGAAGCCAATCATCAGGCGCCGGTCCGCGAGTGCCCGATTGACCCTCACGGCGCAACCGGCCTCAGTCACGATCTTGACGACGAGGGCTTCAGCCCGATCACGATCACGCAGAACTACACCAACATGTCCGATCCCATGAAGGAGCTTGAGGCGGCTATTACCGCCGGCCGGTTCCATCACGACGGGCACCCGATCATGACCTGGTGTATCGCCAACGTGATTGGCAAGAACATGCCTGGCAACGACGATGTCGTGCGGCCCATCAAGCAGGGCGACGACAACAAGATCGATGGCGCCGTCGCGCTGATCATGGCAATCGGCAGGGCGCTAATTCTGGCCAACGACAACAGCGGCAACATCAGCGACTTCTTTTCGAAACCAATCATTGTTGGATAACTCACCCATGGATACAGGCCTGATCCTCTTCATCGTGGCGGCCGCGGCCGCGCTGTGCCTGTTCGTCGCCGGCGTCTTTGTTCTGGCTGGTGTTGGATGGTCCCTCATTGCTGGAGCGTGTTCGTTCTTGGCGACGGCGGGATTCATTCGCAAGGGGCTGACCAGTGAATAAACCTCTCAAGTCTGTGCTACGCCAGGCGCTGTTCAAGTCAGCAGAGCCGGGTCTGGTTAAGTCCTCCCTGGCAGGCTGGGTGGGCAGACGCATTGGCCTGGGTGACGCGGCTTTCTGGAATGGCTATTACGGCACCGATTCAGCTTCAGGAAAAACAGTAAGCCAACAAACGGCGCTACAGCTTTCGACGGTTTGGGCCTGTGTACGTCTCATTGCCGAGACGTTGGCTACGCTCCCGATCGCGCTCTACGAGGACAAAAACGGTGTTCCGGAGGTGGCAACGTCGCACCCCGTCCACCGAGTCATCAGCCAGCAGCCAAACGCAGATCAAACGCCAGTCGAATTCTGGGAGTGCGTGGCCGCCAGCCTGTTGTTGAGCGGTAACAGCTTCAATCAGCCCCACCTGTCGGGGCGTGATGTTTCTTCTCTGGAGTTCATCTTGCCGCAGTCTGTATCCCCGCCCCGGCGGACGAGCAGCGGCGCGATTGAGTACCGGTTCGTCGACAGCGAAGGGAAAAGCCACACGCTGATCGATGAACAGATGATGCATACCCGGGGTTTCGGAACCGATCCCATGTGCGGATTGAGTCCGCTTGCGTTGGGCCGCAACGTGTTCGGTGCTGCGATGGCTGCCGATGAGTCGGCCAGCAAAATGTTCGCCAACGGGATGAAACTCGGTGGCGTGCTTTCCACAGACCAGATCCTCAACAAGGCTCAGCGCGAAGATATCCGCGAGGACATGGCGGCGAAGTTTGCCGGCGCGGTGAATACCGGAAAGACGATGGTCCTGGAAGCTGGCAT